>DAOVDN010000038.1 GCA_030669465.1 Desulfobacterales bacterium
CACATTTTGTAGCTGAACTCAGGAAATTCAAAGTCTCTTTCCAGCAGATAATCCTCAATTGTAATATCTCCTTCAAGCATGCGGTGAAATTGTGGCGTAGCTGGCTCTTCCAGAAAGATTGCATCATGACAGCGCATTGCCAGGGACGCAAGGCGCAAAGTTTCCGGTCGGTGGCTGGAAAAGACTATGGTAACCTGGTTCATTTCTGCGAGATAAAAGACCCCCATTTTTCACCCCCTCCCAAACCCTCCCCTTGAAGGGAAGGCAGGGTGGGGGGTGTTAACTGGAAAACACGTAGGAAGTATATCTTATTTCACCTTAAATCACAATCTGATCTCTTATAAAAGGTATAAAAAAAGAAACACTGAATATTCTTTATGTTTTTTCTGATTTCAGTCATAGTTTTTCAGTTTCATGGGCATCCCTTGCATAGTGCTTTCAAATGCGGTTTTTAGCAAACAAAGCGACTTGGACGATTCTCTGGAGAAGGTTTTTGAAGACGGCATTGTAAAACCCTATGTTGTGATGGAAAAAGAGGGGGTTAAATTCGGTTTTTTCGGCCTGATCGGAAAACATGCAGCAGAGGTTGCGCCCTTTGCCTTTCCGGTAAGTTTTGAGGATCCTGTTTATACGACAAAAAAGATTGTAAAAAATTTGCGGGAAAAGGAGAAGGTAGATATTGTGGTATGCCTATCTCACAGCGGATTGTGGGGAGATAAGGGCCATTCCGAGGATGAGATTCTCGCAAAAGAGGTGGATGGAATCGATATTATAATAAGCGATCATTCGCATACTAAAACAGATGGCGTCATCCAAATAAACAACACCATTATTGCGCAGGCCTGGGAATATGGAAAACAGATAGGCGTTATTGACATTACCTATGATGGAGGTAAATTGAATCTCAAAAATTACCGGCTGGTCGATATTGATGACAGCATCAAAGGTGATGCGGAGATTATCGGCCTCATTGCATTGTTTGAAGCAATTATTAACCAAAAGGCGCTTGCAAAATATGGCTTATAATTTCGAAAAATTATCGGCCACATTGATTTTGATTTGCGGATAGAGACAGATGAATCCAATCTGGGGAATCTAATTGCCGACGCCATACGCTGGTATATTAATAAGAATGCTTGCGATTTTGCAGATAAAGACAATAAAATCGCCTTTTCCGTAGTTTCCAACGGTGTAATCAGAAATGACATTATAAAGGTAAATCCGGAAAAATTGTTGTATGCGATGCGTTTAGAACAATCCCGCTCGGCGCTGGTTTTGATGGAACCATGGGCTATCCTCTGGTAAGCTTCTATTTATATCCATCTGAAATCAAGAAAGGGCTTGAAATTTTAACCAGCATATATCCCATAAAGGGAGAAAGCTACTTTTTGCAGATTTCAGGAGCAAAGTTTACCTATAATCCGAACAGGATGCTGTTTGACAGGGTTACACAAATCCAGGTTGGAAGTGAAGAAAATGGATATATGCAGCTTGATTATTCAGACGCCAACAAGCGGCTTTACAGGGTGGCGGCTGATATTTATAATGCCGCATTTCTGAAAATGGTAGGAGATTCTACCTGGCATATTCTCGATATCATCCCTAAGGATCGAGACTCAAATCCGATTATTAATCTTAAAACAGTTAGGATTGACGCGGACAAAAACATGCCCGGGATACAGGAGCTTAAGGAGTGGAAAGCCGTTATCGAATATATTCAAAGCTTCCCCGATATTACAGGGGACGGCATCCCGGATATTCCAGATAAGTACAAAGGAAAGCTTGGAAGAATTGAAGTAAAGGCAAGCTGGAATCCTTATAAGCTGCTCAAGGGTAGAACTTATATTACCTGGATTGCTTTTTTTATTTTAATGGCATTGTTTTGCACGGCCTTGATAACAATGCATTTTATCTGGAAAAAAATTCGGCATTGAAGCCTTCCCCATGCTACCCCCACGATGTGTCAAGCGGAAGTTTCGACTTGCTTTTTCCTGCACGCCTTCTATAATGTCGGCAACGTCATGGAAAAACAGGAAAAATGTTGAAACAATACAAAACGATTTACAGGGCATAGAGAACAGCGACCCCATAAAGAGCCAACCGATGAAAGTTCTTGCAGATACCCCATGAAAGAAAAGAAATACTGGCAAATAAATACTGAAAAATTAGCAAAAGAGACTATAGAAATCGCTCGAAAAGCTAATACAGAAGAAGACCTCAAAATGGGCATGGAACCGCTTCTTCAAAAAGCGTTTAAGAAGATGGGTGTTGATATTGATATTGTCAGGTATGAGAAAACATCTACAAGTTTCAGAGGAAGGCCTGATGCAGTCTATGGTTATCTAACAATAGAATATAAATCTCCAGGCAAATTATCAAAAAAGACCGATGCCAAACTAGCCATGGAACAACTTCAACGCTATTTAGGTGAGCAGGCTATTGAGTTTGGACAAAAGAAAGAAGATTTTTTAGAAAAAGCGATAGGTGTTGCAACTGACGGCGAACATATTCTTTTTTTAAGATTTACAAAAGTTCCTTCAATTTTACAAACACCGATACCTGTAGAAAAAGTACAGGATGTCCTGTTTCCCGAGATTGGAGCCAGGCCTGGTTTTCAAGTTTTGGGTCCTTACCCGATAAATAAATCAAGCATTAGTAATTTGTTGATATTTGTCAGGGCCTCGGCAAGACGTCCCTTGACTGCAGAAAATCTTGCCGCAGTATTTGCCCCCACCTGCCAGATAGCGCAACAAACAGTGTCTGAACTGTATTCGATATTGATGAAAGCTCAGAGAAGACAGGTCCCATCCAGAATAAAAACATTCTTTCAGGAGTGGGATAGAATTTTTGGCGTTGTGTACGGTCAGGAACTTGAAAAGGCAGAAAAGTCTGCTGAAGAGACTGCGAGATTATATAATATGCCGTCCGGTGTTAGACTAAAACAATTGCTTTTTGCAATTCACACCTTTTACGCCTTCCTCATGAAGCTCATTTCTATTGAACTTGTATCACTGCAGGATAGAAGCACGGTAAAGTCTTTTGTTAGAGGGCTTACCGGAATGGACGATGATGAATTAAAAAATAGACTGGCTTATCTGGAAAGCGGGGCGGATTTCCATGACCAGGGGATTGACAACTTTTTGGAAGCAGATTTTTTCTCCTGGTATCTTGACGGATGGTACCCGCGTATTGCAGATATTTTTCGAGGTATGGTGACCGCACTCTCTGATTTTGAACCCGCTACCCCGATTCTTGAACCTGAATGGACAAAAGATCTGCTTCAAAAGCTGTATGAGTTAATCGTTCCTCGGAAACTGCGACACGATTTAGGAGAATATTATACCCCTGATTGGCTGGCAGGCTATGTAGTAGATAAAAGTGGATATAAAGGAACTATTGGCTCCCGGTTTCTCGACCCATCCTGCGGGTCAGGCACTTTTCTTGTTCATGCTATTAATAAAGCAGTAAAACACTCTGAAGGCGATGAGAAAACCATTGCAGGCCATATACTGAAAAATATCGTGGGGTTTGATTTGAACCCGATTGCAGTCCTGTCTGCAAGGACAAATTATCTAATCGCATTCTCAAGATTCATTCCCTACATACGACCGATTTCCATCCCGGTTTATTTATGTGACTCTATCCTCACACCGAGCCATTATATAGAAGACGGGGAACTCCCGTTTGAAAATACAATCATCTTTACCACAACAAAGGGTAACTACTCTTTTCCCGTTTCCATGCAGGATAAAGGCCATATAGATAAGTTCACTTCAATGATGGATGTTGCCTTAAGAGGGAAAGTTGAGCCGGAAAATTTTAGAAAGAATGTTAAATCAGAGTTTAAGCTGCCTGAAAAAGAGACATCCCTTCTTGTCGATGTTTATAAACGGATAAAAGAATTAGATGACAAAGGGGAAAATGGAATATGGGCGCGGTATATCAAAAATGCGTTTGCTCCTGTTTATCTCGGTAAATTTGATTTTGTGATCGGCAATCCACCCTGGGTAAGGTGGGGATATCTCTCAGATGATTATAGAGAAAGAACACTTAAACTATGGAAGAGATACGGTCTTTTCTCCCTGAAAGGTTACGCTACCAGGCTGGGAGGTGGTGAAAAAGATTTTTCCATGCTCTTTACTTATGCATCTGCAGACAACTATTTAAAAGACAAAGCAATGTTGGGATTTATAATTACTATGGAGGTTTTCAAGTCAAAAGGAGCGGGTGAAGGGTTCAGGCGGTTTGAATTAAAGGATAAAAAAATACCGCTTAAAGTTTTAGGCATGGAAGATATGGTAGATTTAAAACCTTTTCAGTCTGCCAACAAGACATCTCTATTTTTTATGAGAAAAGGGGCGAAGACCGTTTATCCTGTACCGGTTATAGAATGGAAGAGAAAGCCTAAAATCGGCAGGATTTTGCCTGATTGGTCTCTTGAGGAAGTTAAAGCTAATTCCGAAAGAAAACAATTAGAGGCAATACCTGTTAATCCGGATAAATTATCTTCCTCCTGGCAGACCGCAAAAAGCGAAGAGTTAACCAGATATTCTAAATTAAAAGGACAAAATCCTTATAAGGCTTATCAAGGTATTGACACACAACCTTATGGAGTGTTCCATCTCTATATCAAAGAAGTAAGACCAGATGGCCTCGTTGTAATTGAAAATATTCATAATCGGGGAAAGAGAGAAATCAAATTGTTCCGAAGTGCTATTGAGCCCGATAGAGTATTTCCAGCGGTAAGTGGACGTGAGATTGTCAAATTTGGAATAAAACCTCCATTTTATGTGTTAATTTCTCAAGATCCCCAAAAGCGAGAACCTTATACTAAAGACTGGATGATTGAGAACACACCGCTAACCTATGCTTACTTAATACAATTCAAAGATATTTTACTATCACGGAGATCGCGAGTTATAAAGCAACTTATGGAGAACACAGAATTTTATGCTATGTATGCGGTTGGAGATTACACTTTTACAAAATATAGAGTTATTTGGAAATTTATGGCATCAAAACTTAATGCCGCAGTAATTTCAAAAGTCAAAACAGATTTGGGCATGAAGCCGGTAATTTCCACAAAGACTACCGCATTTTTTGCTCTGGACAATAAAGAGGAGGCTCATTATCTTTGCGCTATATTAAACTCGGAACTTATTGACAGTTTCATTAAAAGTTTTTCATCAGCAGGAAGAGGTTTTGGAGCGCCATCTGTAATGAACAATCTTGCCATTCCTGATTTTGATGCAAGCAATAACATCCATAAGAAATTAGCTGAACTTTCTAAGAAAGCACATGGTTTGGTTAAAAAAGACAAAAGCATAGAGGACATTGAAAAACAAATAAACAAGGTGGTAAAAAAGCTATGGAATATAAAATAATTACCCCGAATGATTCTAAATATCCTCAAAAACTTATTGAAAGGCTGGGCCACAGATGTCCTGACAAAATTTATTACAATGGTCCTTTAGAATTACTTGACCATTTCACTATTGGTGTAATTTGTTCAGATGACACTGGCGGGATTGTTTTGATGGAGACAAATCAGGTTCTTTTTACTGTAAGAGAATATGAAATGAATTATATCGGCAGTTGGCATTCAATAATAGAAACTGAAATCTTTAGATTGAGCTTATTTCGAAAAAATAAAACAACCACTCTCTTTTCAGCAAAAGGCCTGCAGACTGAGACATTTGAATCCTATCTGTTGGACAGGTTTTATCCGCCTTTGGGTGACTTTCCCGAAAGAGATGAGTATTTCAGGAGGGCGAAAACCGGCGAGATGCTGATATTATCTGTCTGCAATCCGGAAGAGACAAGGCAACTTCGGAAAAATATAATGGAGAGAAACTGGACAGTTTGCATGCTTGCAGATATCGTTTTTATACCTTATGGAGAAAAAGGCTCAAAAACTTATACCATGGCAAAAAGAATTTCCAAAGAAAACATACCCGTATTTACAATTGATCATGAAGAATCTAAAGATCTTCATGACCTCGGTATTCCTGGATTTAATCGAAAAACCGTTAAGGCTTTTCTTGAAGATCATGGCGCAAAAGTGGCAATCCCTAAAAATGAGATGATATATTTAACTGACATCCCAACAAGTCAACAGCCGCATGTTAAAAAGAGACCCACACAGATGGAACTCAAGTTTGATAAGCTCGGTAAGTAAGAGGGGTAAAGCGGGGGTAAAGCGGGACGCCTTTAAGAATCTAAGTTTATGGCTAAGGCAACATTGTTTCAAATGAGAAACAGGACGTCCCGCTTTTTGCAATGATCTTGATGAGAAATATGGGATTGAATGGATAGAAACAGGAAGGAAAGAAGGAAATGAAGATCGGCAGAAACGACCCCTGCCCCTGTGGCAGTGGCAAAAAATATAAAAAGTGTTGTCTGAATAAGGCAAAGCCACCTGAGGATTTGCTGTACCACAGACTCTGCGCGGCCCATGACCGGCTGGTTGAAAGGCTAATGGTCTATGCTCATGAGGTTTTAGATAAATCGGCCATGCCCTTGGCTCTGTATGAATTCCTGGTGTGGCCGGAAACGAAATTGCCGCAAGATTTGATCGTTAAACACATGCAGCTTTTTGTGCCCTGGCTTCTATTTAACTGGATGTATGACCCTGATGATGCGGAAGTTGAGCTAAACGTGCCGCCTTTGCAAACAGTGGCTGAGATTTATGCCGAGAAACGAGGGCAACGGCTGGACAAACTTCAAAGACGGTTGATCGATGCTGCATCCGGCAGGCCGTTCAGCTTTTTTGAAGTGACGAGCTGTAAGCAGGGAGAGGGCTTTAGGTTAAAAGATATATTTCGAGGCATTGAAACGGATGTAATTGAGAAACAAGGGTCTGAAAACGCACGACCGGGAGATATTCTGCTAGCCCGTATTGTCCAAATCGACCATGTGGCAATGCTTGTGGGGAGCAGTTCGATTCTTATCACGCCAAATTTCAAACCGGCCATAATCGACCTTAGACGCAATATGCTTCAGGAATACCAACACATAACACGTGATGTGCTGAACGAGTATGACATCAAAATTCGTGAGCTTTATTTTGATATTTATGAATCGCTGTGTCAACCGCCGCAGCTTTGCAATACGGACGGCGACCCGTTGCAATTTCATACCCTTCACTATGATATCGATGATGCAGAAACAGCTTTTCAACATCTCTGCAGCCTGTCGGTGGTAGAAAATGAAAAAACACTGCGAAGTTCAGCTACAATGGACGATAAAGGGAGAGTCATCAAGGCCGAAATTACCTGGAGCCGTAAAGGCTACAAAGCGAGCAGCGCGCTGGACAATACAATTCTTGGCCGAATCGTTATCAATCATCAGAAAATGACTATTGAGGTAAATTCAAAGGCCAGAGCAGAAACAATACGGGCAGAGATTGACAAGCGTCTTGGAAAGTATGCCAGATATAAAACCACTGAGATTAAGTCACCCGAAACCATGCCGACTAAAGAAAAAATAGCTGAAGGAGAAAACCTCGAAAAAGGGATGGGCCATGATGAACTGATGCAAATCCCGGAGGTGCGTGACAAAATGGCAAAGGTCCTGACTACTCACTGGGATGGCTGGGTTGACCAGAAAATTCCCGCCCTTGGCGGAACAACTCCCCGCGAGGCTGTGAAGAACTCTGACGGCAGGGAGAGCGTTGAAGCTTTGCTCCTTGATGCTGAAAGGCATATGGCCGGTGATAAACAAATGGGTGATATCGGTTTGAATGCGATAAAAGATACCCGTCGTCGGCTGGGGCTGGATAAAGCACCTGCAAACAAAGCCAACAGGTTGGATAAAAGCGAAAACAGGTCTCACGATACAAATGAGAAAGAGGACTCCGGATAGCAACTCAAGCTTTTTGACGATTTTTAAGGGGAGTGCCTTTCGGTCAGTAGGTCATTCTTGGAAGCATCCATTTATAAATCAGTTTACAGCTCAACATGTTGATGATATTGTATTTATGGTGTTCCTACAGGTTGAGAAAGTCAGGAAGTCGAAGTAGAAATATAGGCTTCCATAATTGACCTGGCTTTTTCTGTCTTGACCAAGCGGATTTTCGGGAAAAGAGTTTTGCAATCATCGAATGAAAGATTTCCTACCTTTTGAATAGTTTCCACCTCATTTCGAATGTGCGGATAGCGCCCGTCCTCTTCTGTCATCTCTTTTTTTTCCAGGAGCTTTATAAACACCAGGCTTCTGGCAGCGAGAAGGTCTATACGCTTTCCCTGGATATTGGGATGAAACATATAAAGTAGTGTCAGGATATCTCCCGGC
>DAOVDN010000012.1 GCA_030669465.1 Desulfobacterales bacterium
TGCACGGTTGATTTGTTGAGCAATAAATACAAGAATCTATTGATTATGTCAATTTGAACAAACAACTTTTCCACTCAACCACTCGACCATTTTTCCACTCAACTACTCAACCAATTGCGTAGCAAAGCGTAGCTAATCGTAATCAAAGACATATCCTATCGACCGAAGGGTTCTAAAATAGACCGGTTTTTTGGGATTGTCCTCAAAATATTTACGAAGCCGCACAATGAAATTGTCAACCGTCCGGCTTGTAGTGGCCCTGGTGTATCCCCAGCCTATTTCCAACAGCTTGTTTCGCGAAAGAGCCTTGCCCCGATTGGCAATAAAAAGCTTTAAAAGCTTGACTTCCTGCTCGGTCAGGCTGATTTTTCCGCATTTGCAATGAGCGGTAGATGTATCAAAATCAATCCGGTTGTCTCCAAACGCATAGGTCTTCGCCAATGAAGAGCGCTGGGCTCTGTTGGAATCACCCTCGCCGTTATACCATGATGACCTGGTCAAAAGTCGCTCTATTCGTAGCAGGAACTCCTCAAGATTGAAAGGTTTTGATAGATAATCGTCCACACCGTAAGAAAGGCCTTTCACCTTATCATCAGGGTCGCTCTTGGCAGATAATATCAGAATCGGAACCCGTTCATCTTCAAGACGGATATTTCGAAGCACGGATAATCCATCTATACCGGGCAGCATAATATCCAGCACAATCAGATCCGGCTGCTCTTCCTTCCATTTTTGAAGGCCTGAAATGCCGTCCGGAGCCATTATCACATCATACCCCTGAAGCGAGAGGTTCAATTTCAGACCTTCCGCTATATGTCCATCATCTTCGATGACAAGGATGCGTTTTTCTTTGAAATTTTTCACGAATGCTTTCCTATGATAGTAAGGAACTGGTTTTACTTTTCGCTCTTCGCTGAATAAGGTAAAATTAAAGTAAAAACCGATCCCTCTCCCCTCCCTTTGCTTTCGGCAATGACTTTTCCTTTATGAATCCGTGCAATGCTCTGCACCAGATGCAGGCCAAGTCCACTCCCACTGGCCGGCACATTATCTGACTGGCCGGTCTGATAAAATTTCCTGAAGATCTTTTTGATTTCAGATTTTTCAAGTCCAATACCGTTGTCCTCAAAACGGATATGCAATTGGCGCTTTTGCGACTTAAAGCTAATATCCACTCTTGGCAGTTCCGATTCATTATATTTGATAGCATTGGTCAGCAGATTCATCAAGAGTATTTCAAATAAAGACAGATTGATAGAATATAAAAAAGGCTTATCCGAAGGATTATGAATATTGATTTCACAATTCCGAAAAAGGTGTTTATTCTTTTCATAAAACTGTTCAACCGTATGCACAAGATCCGACATGACAAACTCCCCTCCATAGTTCCTGCTCTCAATCCTGGCAAGGTCCAATATGCGGCTGATATTGTCCGAAAGCCGGCTCACATCGGAAATCATGTAATGGATATACTTGAGCTGATCTTCGCGGGAAAGCTCATGTTTCAAAAAGGTTTCAAGATACAGATTCAATGAAGTAACAGGGGTCTTCAGCTCGTGGGTAAAATTGTTGATAAAGTTACGCTGCATCCGGTAGAGCTGCAATGTTTTTTGATTGTATACAAAGATAGTAAATATCCCGAGCAGAATGATCCCGACAAGGATTGAAAGAACCATAATAACCACCCAGGTCTGAGGCTCCAAAACCTGACCCGGATCGAGATTGAACTTTTTTACGACCGCCCTGAGCCCCGCGCTGACTTCCATATACCAGTAAATATACAGGAACAGGGATGTAGCCAGAGCCACGATGGAGAAGACAAAAATAAAAATAGGATGAAAAAACCACTTTGATCGATTCATATTTACAGGTGATTGCGAATTTAGGAATTTAGGAATTGCGAATTATTTAAAATCGTTATGAACTTGATAAAATTAGAAAAAACCACAATTTTATACTTTTTACAAGATCATTAACTATAATAAATATAACAAATAAACAACGATTTATCTCAACTTTCAGCCCAAATATTTTGCCATATCTTCCCTAACGACTTGATTTGTAAAACTTTTGTAAAATGTAAAAAAATCCTGTAATTCTTGAGTCTTCTATATTAAGATTAATCTTTTAAAAAGATCAGCACACAAAAATTGTAACCGTTCACGGATACCAAAAATTTAAGCTGAACTGAATTAAATGAGGCAGATATATATGAAAGACTATTACCACACTTTTCACATTCCTGTTATGGGAACCGGACACTCTGTTGACACACCTATCCGTGTAGCTCCTTTAGGTATTACATCAGTTATTTCGCTTGTAGATGATCTTTTGTTCGAAAAAATCCGTAAATATTACAGCGAAAAGTACGATTTCCCCTATCTCAAGATACCAGCCAATGAAAAGGATGGCAGGGCAAAAAGGATTACCGCCTATCTCGAAACTGTCCGAAAGATCGTTCAAATTAAAATGAAAGATATAAAAGAACAACCTTTCTTTACAAATAACGACAAAAGTAAATACTTTGACCTGTTGCCGGAAGAAGCTCCCCTGAAAAGAGAATACAACAGGCTTCTCAATATGAAAGCGGGTCCTGAAAGAGATGCGCTTGCAAAAGATCTGACACTTAGAATGAAACCAGGCTCTATTGACGTAAATATCATGGTCAAACTTGACAGGATCAATTTTAACGGCAATGGCAATCAGCTCAGTGACGAATTCAGCGATGCCAAGGCAGCCCTTAGGGGCTATGCCAACAGCAACCTTCGGTCGAGCATCGTATTTTCAGCCGGAATCAACCAGTCTCTTTTTACTTATATGACCCGTTTTCGCGACTTTTACAGGGACAAAGCCGGTGAAATTAAAAAAAAGATCATTCTCAAGGTAAGTGACTTCCGATCCGCTCTTGTCCAAGGCAAATTTTTGGCCAAAAAAGGACTGGAAGTTTATGAATTTCGCATTGAATCAGGGCTAAATTGTGGCGGCCATGCCTTTGCTTCTAACGGTTATCTGCTCCCAGGCGTTCTGCGGGATTTCAAGAAAAAGAGGAAGGAGCTGGCTAAAAACTTTTTACCACTGATACAAAAGCACTACAAAAAGATGGGCCGGGAATATCCTGAGTCAGCGATAAACAGCCATCCATTAATCACCGTACAGGGCGGGATCGGCACCCATGGAGAAGTTCGCAGACTCAGAGAAGATTTCGGCATGGACATGACCGGCTGGGCCAGTCCTTTTTTGCTGGTCCCAGAGGTTACTACTGTGGATGACTCTACCCGTGAACTTTTAAGACAGGCTGACGAAGATGACCTCTACGTAAGCGACATCTCTCCTCTCAATGTTCCTTTCAACAATGTATACAACACAGGATCGGAAATATGGACTCATGAAATGGCGGCAAAAGGGAAGCCGGGTTCCCTGTGCCGAAAGGGTTTTCTTGTATCTGACACCGAGTTTACTAAACTGCCTATTTGTCTTGCTTCAAGGCAATACCAGAAGAGAAAACTGGAGGAAATAGACAATATGGCTCTTTCAGATGTTGAAAAAGAAAGGCTTCGCGGGCAGGTTGTGGTAAAAGCCTGTATCTGCGACCATCTTGGAAACGGAGCCCTTATTGCCCTTGGAATCGTCAAGGAGCGAAGCGCGCCACAGTCAATATGCCCCGGCCCCAATATTGCCTGGTTTAAAAAATTTTACACACTACAAGAGATGGTAGACCATATCTATGGAAGAGGCCCATCCCTGGTTTCATCCGAACGTCCGCATATGTTTGTCAAGGAGATCGTGATGTATGTGGACTATTTTGAAAAGCAGGTAGCTCATTGTGCGTACACTCCCAGGGAAATCAAAACCCTGCGGGAATTCAAAGAGAATCTCGAAGATGGCATGGACCTTTGCCTGGATATTGCTCAAAAAGAGCCATATCACAGAGAAAACCTGGCCTCCATCCCTCCATGCGTGGAAAGACAAAGAGAGCGCTTAAGATCCATTTATGACAGTTTTGAAAAAAGCCAGAGCCACTACGGGTCATTAAAAACTCAAGAAGTTGAGGCTTCCGAAACTAAATCTCAAGCCCGTCAAAGCTCTTCATATATGAAAAAAGTTTCGACCTGTGCGACTGCGATAAATGCCTAAGGCTTTTTCTTCAATCCGGCAAAGCCAACTTATTTTTGTGCAAACCCTTATAAGCTATAATCCATTATCACGGGCTCTTTCATGATAAACTCGATAGCTCTTGCGGCTGTTTCAGCAGCTTCGGGGAAAATATGCGAAAGGGCTCTGATATGCCTCAGGTTGTCCGCAGTTCGGAGGATCAGAGAGGCAAGATTTCCTTCGGCTGTTTCGGCAATTGATATTGTACTCTCCCATGACTGACCGCAAGCCCAGGCATAAATTGCAGCGGCAGGCCGTAAAAATAACGGCCTGACCTCAAATTCTCGATCCGTCATATGCTTTGCAAATGGTCTTAAAGCACTTTTTACCATAAGAAAATGGGAGAGAAGCTTTTCCGGCAAAAATTCCCTGTCAATTCTGTCGTCCGACTCCTCTTCATTAACAAATGATGCCATTATAGCTGCAAGGAGAGCAGGATCGGATTCATGAAAAATTCCAAGCCTGAACCCTTCCGCTATCATGAGAGGCTGATCAACCCTGAGCTGGGACGCCCACTTCCCGTCATCCGTCAACTCTCCGTTTTCTGTTACATATTTTTTTTCTTTCAGAAAATCAAGATGTCTTAAAAAATCCAGCACCAGGTACTTGAAGTCATATCCTATATGCTGTTTTTTCTTTTTTCTCTCTTTTGCGATCAGATACGCTGCAAAAGACTTTTTAAGAAGATCCTCTATCTGCTCCGGAGTGTGGGATAAAAGCAGGTTGAGAACCATGGAAAAGTTGATTTTTATCTGGCTTACAACGTCAGAAGAAGGTAAGTTTACAAGCTTTGCAACTAACCTTATATCCATAAATTTCCCTGGAATCAGCACTGCAAATCCAATATGATCCATGCCCCTTCTTCCCGCCCTTCCTGTCATCTGATGAAATTCAGTAGGCTTTAACGGCAGAAATTCCCTGCCGTTGAACTTGTCTGAATTGAGAAAAGCCATTGTTCTGGCAGGAAAATTCACTCCGGCTGCCACGGTAGAAGTTGCAAAAACCGCATCGAGAAGTCCTTCCGTCATAAGTGTTTCCAGGACCAACTTCCATGAGGGCAGTTGCCCGCTGTGATGAGCGCCTACCGCCATGTTTTTTAGATGCTGTAACTGGCGGTGATTCGCAATATGAGGTGCTTGCGCCACAAGTTCTTCGATTCTTCGGCCAAGTTTTGCCTTCCGATGCTGATCACGTAGAATGTTTTCTTTGCATAGATCGAGAGCGTTGTCGCAATCGGCACGTGATTTAAGGAAGAATATTGCCGGAAGAAGGCGATACTTTTTAAAAACTCGCATGATCTTCCCAAAGGGAGGGAGTTTTTGCACAGGAGCAAGGAGCGGAGGATTTTTGCTCTTTATATAATCATCAACCTTTTTATAGATTCTTTTACTTTTCTTATGTTCGACTTGCGTTATAAGCGGAAGAAGCGTTCCCGAAGGATGAAAAAAAAGAGGGAAAAGGGGTACAGGCCTTTTTGTTTCCTCAACAACGATGCATTTTTTTGAGCGTATTAATGATAGCCATTTAGCTATCTGATGTGCATTTCCTATTGTGGCTGAGAGTAAAAGAATAGGTATTCTGGACGGAAGATATATCATTGTCTCTTCCCAAACAACACCTCTGTCTTCATCCCCTAAAAAATGCGCTTCGTCAAGGATAACAAGATCGGTAGAGAGTGTTTCTCCAAAATGCATGGCATCATACAACTGATTACGCAGAATTTCAGTAGTTCCCACAATAATCGGTGCATCAGGATTTTCTTTCCTGTCACCTGTTAATATGCCGACGTTCTCTGCTCCGAAGATTTTTGCAAATTCATTGTACTTTGAATTGCTTAAAGCCTTTAAAGGGGAAGCATACCACGATCTTCCTCCTTTTTTATGCACCCTGGCTATTGCCTTTTCCGCTATCCATGTCTTTCCGGCACCTGTCGGAGCGGTAACAAGACAGTCCGCCCTGTCAATTGCCGATAAGGCTGAAATCTGGAAAGGATCAGGTTTAAATGGTGTTTTATCAGGTACGCCTATAGAAGCAAAAACCTTTTTCAGCCCGGCATCTGCGCCAGGTTTGATTTTAAGAATCCTTGATCTTATGACGGGTTTACCTTTTTTGCTATTTTGTCTGGTAAGATATCTTCTTTGCTTGTACATATAGGTTTTATGGATTAGGAACGGTGGACAAAATCGTCTTGACCTTCAATGACAGCTCATCCAACTGTTCCTTGTTGGTTTTAGAAGGCGCATTAGTTAGAAGACATGCAGCCTTCTGGGTCTTTGGAAATGGAATAACATCACGGATAGAAGACTGCCCGCAGAGAATCATAACCAGCCTGTCAAAACCAAATGCAATGCCTCCGTGCGGAGGAGCGCCGGAATCAAGCGCCGAAAGCAAAAAGCCGAACTTCTCTTCATAGGTCTTACGATCCATACCTAACGCTTCAAAGACTTTCTCCTGCAACTTTCTTTGATGCATACGGATGCTCCCCCCTCCGATCTCAGAACCGTTTAAAACAAGATCATAGGCACGGGATTTTACTGAGAGCGGATCATCCCTGAGAAGCTCGTAATCTTCTTCAAAAGGAGCTGTAAAGGGATGGTGTAGCGCTTGATACCTTTTTTCGGTTTCATCATATTCCAGCAGAGGAAAATGAGTAATCCATACGAACCTGAATTCATTTTCATCTATCAGACCGAGTTTCTTTCCGAGATGGTTTCTAAGATGCCCAAGGGCTTCATTTGTAATTTTTGGCTGATCAGCCACAAAAAATACCAGATCGCCTGGTTCCATTTCCAGATGCTGTGCTAATTCTTCTTTTTCTTTATCAGTAAAAAATTTTGCTATGGGGGACTGCCAGGCATCTTCCCTGACCTTTATCCATGCCAGGCCCCTGGCCTTGTATACCGCAACAAGCTGTGTAAGATCATCGATTTCTTTTCGTGAAAAACCTATGCACCCCTTTGCATTAAGAGCTTTGACTATTCCTCCTTTTTTCACAACACTGGAAAATACTTTAAAAGCGGAGTCTTCTACAATATCAGAGATGTCTTTCAGCTCCAGACCAAAACGAGTATCAGGTTTATCAAGACCGAATCGGGCGACTGCATCTGTGTATGAAAGACGTGAAAACGGAGGTTTGATCTCTATCCCAAGGATATCTCTGAAAAGATCTTGCATCATACCTTCGGTAACACTCATGATATCCTCTTCGCCGACAAAGGACATCTCCATATCTATCTGCGTAAACTCCGGCTGACGGTCCGCCCTGAGATCTTCATCTCGGAAACAGCGAACAATCTGATAATAACGATCAAATCCTGATATCATCAAAAGCTGCTTGAAGAGCTGTGGAGACTGAGGCAGAGCATAAAACTGCCCGGGATTTACCCTGCTGGGCACAAGATAGTCCCTTGCGCCTTCCGGGGTGCTGCGCGTCAAGACAGGTGTTTCTATATCAATAAATCCGTGTCTGTTCAGGTAGTTGCGTACAGAAACAGCGGCTTTGTGCCTTAAAATAATATTATTTTGAAGTTGGGAGCGACGAAGGTCTATGTGGCGGTATTTAAGACGAATATTTTCCGATACATCGACATTGTCCTCTATCAAAAATGGAGGAGTTTTAGCTCTATTTAAAATTTTAAGCTCAACCGCCGTAACTTCGATCTCGCCGGTGCTTAAATTGGGATTGGTCATCCCTTCCGGTCTTTTGTCAACTCTTCCACGCACACCAATGACATATTCACTTCGGATAGCATGGGCTTTTTTGTGCAGCCTTTCATCTACCTCAGGATTGAAAACAACCTGGGTTATCCCCTCCCTGTCACGCAAATCTACAAATATAACTCCTCCGTGATCCCTTCTGCGCTGCACCCATCCCATAAGCACCACTTCTTTCCCAACATCACCGGCGCCAAGCTCGCAACAGTTGTGGGTCCTCCTCGTTTCTCCCAGTACATCTGATAATGGTATATCCGACAATGGATTAACTCCTTTCAAAACTCTTTTATTCTCTCTACAATACCATCTATAGGAATCAAAACCTGCTCTTTAGTCATCATGTTCCGCATGATAACCGCTCCTTCCTCAAGCTCCTTTTCCCCAACAATCAGCACATGCCCTGCACCAAGCCTGTCTGCCCGTTTCATCTGGCTTTTTAAGCTCCTGCCGGCAAAATCCATTTCCGCCCTGACTCCTTCAAGATTGAGGGCGCAAACCCACTCAAAAGCTATCGACCGGCTTTTTTCACCAAGCGCTGCTACAAAAACACGGGGATGTTGCATGAAATCTTTAATTTTAAGACCTGTTATCTCGGTCAATCTGTCAACACCTATTGCAAAACCTACTGCGGGCTGATCAGGTCCGCCAAGGGCCTTTACAAGGTTATCATACCGGCCGCCTCCTGCTACAGCATTCTGGGCACCTAATGAGCTGGTTTGAATCTCGAAGGTTGTACGTGTATAATAATCAAGCCCTCTGACCAGGCGCTTGTCGATCACAAAAGGAATTTTAAGCCTTTCAAGAGATTCCTTTACTCCCTCAAAATGACTGCTGCATTCGGAACATAAAAAATCGAGTACGGAAGGTGCGCCGGCTATAGCCTCACGGCATGAAGGCACTTTGCAATCAAGCACCCTTAAAGGGTTTCGTTTGCTCCTTCTGGTACAATCCGAACAAAGCTTTTCTGTTGTGGACAACAAGAAATCAGAAAGAGCTTCTCTGAACTTCGGACGGCATATCGAACACCCTAATGAATTTATATGGACTTCAGCATCAGTAACCGACAGCCTTGAAAAGAGCGTCACAAGCAGAAAGATAAGCTGGGCATCAATAAGTGGCGAATCAATGCCGAACACTTCGGCATTGATCTGGTAAAACTGTCTGTACCTCCCCTTTTGGGGTCTTTCCCTTCGAAACATGGGACCGATAGTATAAAATTTATGGATCACGTCTTTTGTATACAGCCTGTGCTGAATATAGGACCGTACAACAGAAGCGGTGGCCTCCGGCCGCAGAGTAACAGGGTCTTTCTTTTTGTCATAGAAGGTGTACATTTCCTTTTCTACAATATCAGTATCCTCGCCTATGCTTCTGGCGAAAAGCTCGGCACGTTCCAGAATCGGCGGGCGTATCTCCTTAAAGCCGAAATCCTCAAAAAGAGATCGAGCAGTCTTTTCTATCTGCTGCCAGACTTCCACCTCTCCTGGAAGTATATCTTTAAATCCTCTAATTAATTGTATCATATTACATAGTCCTTTTGGGCAAGGTTCTAACTTCGGCCACTATCCTATTGTGTCGATTGAAGATTGAAGATTGAAGATATTCTACTTACAAGTTTATAACAAAAAAAGACATAGAGACCTGTACCGCCAGCCTGTGTGCATGTCCACCCGCAGACAGGCTGGCGGTACAGACAGGAGCGATTCCACAAATCATCAATCACAAATCACAAATCACAAATCACAAATCACAAATCGACAATCGACAATCGACAATCGACAATCGACAATCATCGGGACCTCTTATTGCATAACCTTAAATTTTATCTCAGTGATAACCATTTAGTCAATACTAATGTTTTGCTTGACACCAAAATTGGATAATTGGATAATTATAAAAATCAACGAATCGAAGGAAAAACACTATGCAATCACAAGTTACGATTACTACTCTTTATAAGATGAAGGAAAAAGGTGAAAAAATAGTTGCTCTTACAGCCTATGATTATCCATTTGCAAAGATAGTTGATGAATCAGGGGCGCATATCATCCTTGTAGGGGATTCAGTAGGGATGGTGGTTCAAGGAGAATCGAGCACCCTGCCGGTTACAATGGATCAAATGATATACCATACCCGCATGGTATCAAAAGCCGCTGGACATGCAATGATTGTCGGTGACATGCCGTTTATGTCTTACCAGGCAAGTATAGAAGATGCAATTGCCAATTCAGGACGTTTTCTTAAAGAAGCAGGTGCCGCTGCAATCAAGCTGGAAGGAGGAAGAGCAGTCAGTAAAATAATAAAAGCAATTTCAAAGGCAGGAATTCCGGTACAGGGCCACATAGGCCTTACACCGCAATCTGTTCACCAGATGGGAGGCTACAAGGTACAGCGCAATGAAGAACAGCTCATGGCAGATGCCCTTGAGATAGAATCCGCCGGAGCCTTTTCCGTTGTTTTAGAAGGTATCCCATCCGAAATTTCAGAAAAGATAACTAAAGCACTTACCATACCAACAATAGGAATAGGAGCAGGTCCGCATTGCGACGGGCAGATACTTGTGCTGCATGACCTTCTGGGGTTAAATGACAGGCATCTGCCAAAATTCGTAAAACAATATGCCAATCTGCTTGATAATGCAAAAGCCGGAATAAAAGAGTACGTAGAGGAAGTCCAGGCAGGTAAATTTCCCGCCAAAAAGCATTGTTATTGAATAGATGGTTGCAGACCGCTGAACGTAGGGCTGATTTATACTGTGAACGGTCATAATTGGAGCTTTTTTATTATGTTTTCTTCACCACGAAGCACGAAGAACACAAAGAAATTATAAAAGCATTAATTCTAATCTTCGTGCTCCTTCGTGTCCTTGTATGTTCAAAGTTAGAAAAAATTAAAATTAAACGGAGTGCGAGGATGTCCCCCGCCCTCTTATAGTAATACGAAAACGAAAAGCTTTCTTTTATCGGTAAAACCAATCATCATAGCGGAAGAGAAGGATTGTGTCTTGGGCCACGAGCCCGTCACGAAGTTTCTTCCTTCCGCCAGGTTTAAGTCGGGGATTAACTTGGTGCATGACACCGCAGAGTGACAAGGCTGATGATTCCTGGCATCTATTTTACCAAAAAGGAGGTTTTCCGATGCAATCATTTTACTTGGGCAGCGATGTTAGCAAAGGGTATGCTGATTTCGTAATTCTGGATTTGAAAAAGCAACAAGTTATGAAAAACTTTCAACTCGATGATACATTTGAGGGACAGTGTCATCTCTATGACATCCTCAGCCAGTTCCTGGCGGATCAT
>DAOVDN010000125.1 GCA_030669465.1 Desulfobacterales bacterium
TAATACAGCAACGTGCATTTTGTTCAAAGAAGCTATTTTCATAACTACATCTTGACTTTTTAATCAAGTTGGTTTTATTGGTAAGACCTCAACTGTGTTCAAGTTTTTTTCCACAGACTTTTTTAAGTTTTTACTTCTATAATTCAAAAATCGGATTTAATGTTTCAGAATAAACCGCGGGACAAATACCGCCTTTTTGGTTACCGATGGATGAGACCGCATATCCTGTCTTCAGGATCTTTCTATAACACCTACAGCACTATTTGCCACATATTCCTTACTCTCGTCATTTTACTTTCAATTCCTGCGTATTCATTGGCAGAGAATAGCAATCAATTACTCAAAGATAATTCTGAAAACCCATGGCATATTGTTGCAAACGAAATAGATTATGACGATAAAGCTGGCTGCTACATCGGAAAAGGCAATGTAGTGATAACAAAAGGAGATAAAACACTTACTGCTGATTTTATCCGTTTTGATCAAAAAACCATGAAGGTATATGCAAAAGGCCATGTGATCATGAGCGCAGGAGAAGATACCCTGACCGGAACAAGCATGGAGATGAATTTAGAGGCAGAAACCGGAACTGTAAATAATGGAACCATTTTTATTAAAGCAAACCATTTTTATATAAAAGGCGATAAAATTCAAAAAATTGGCAAAGATTCATATGCTGTCGACAAAGCCAGTATTACAACATGTGACAGCGACAAACCGGCATGGAAGATAACCGGAAGAAACCTTAAAGTTACTATAGAAGGTTATGGTTTTGTAAAGCATGCTACTTTATGGGCAAAAAAAGTACCTGTTTTATACACTCCTTTCCTTGTCTTTCCTGTAAAGCTAAAACGCCAATCAGGCTTACTGCCTCCCCAAATTGGGTATTCAGATCGAAAATGGGAAGAATATATCCAGCCTCTTTACTGGGCCATAAATGAAAGTTCAGATGCCACATTCTATCTACACCATATGGGACGTCGTGGAGAAAAACTCGGCTTGGAATACCGTTATATTTTAGACGAAAGCTCAAAAGGAACCCTAATGTACGACTTTCTAGATGACAAAAAAGTGGATGATGGAACACAAAGTTCAAAAGACTGGGCATTTGAAAATGTCACTGGATCTCGCCCAAATGCTGATCGCTATTGGTTTAGAATGAAGCACGATCAATCAATACCATTTGATTTATCTCTAAAACTTGATGTAGATTTTGTAAGTGACCAGGATTATCTTCATGAGTTCAAAGGCGGATACACAGGATTTGATAAAACAGATAAGTATTTCAACAAAACCTTCGGCAGGGACCTTGACGAGTATGATGATCCGGTAAGAGTAAACAGGCTGAATCTAAACAGAAGCTGGGTTAACTATAGCCTGAACGCTGAAGCGCGCTGGTATGATGATATCATAACCCGACGTCAAGGGGATAAGGATACAACCTTGCAGAAACTCCCGTTTATTGCGTTTAATGCGTCAAAACAGCGTCTTTTAAATACTCCCTCTTATTTTGATCTCGACTCTGAATATACTTACTTTTTCAGAAAAGACGGCACAAAAGGCCATCGCGTGGATGTGCATCCTAGGTTCTATTTGCCATTAAGATTCAAACACTACTTCACTTTTGAACCTTCTTTTGGCATACGGGAAACCGCCTGGCGTATTGATGAAGACGAAAGCACCTCTACGGAAAACGATTGGAAATTGCACAGGGAAATATATGATGTAAAGTTAGATCTTTCCACAGAACTTTTTAATATATACCGTGTAAACGGCAAAGACATCGGCAAGATCAAGCATTCTATAAGACCTCAGATCGTTTACGACTACATACCTGATGATCCGGATCTATCTTTGTATCCCAATTTTGAAGAGGAAATAGACAGAATAGAGAAAAAAAATTTGGCTACCTATTCAATTACAAATACATTTACATCAAAATCGAAGAAATATACTGTAGAAAGGGACAAGCATCAGGAAGATGAATATGAGGAACTTAGCTACATCTACCATGAGTTCTGCCGTTTCAAGCTGGAACAGAGTTATGACATCAACGAGGCAAAAGAAGATAATCCAGAGAACTGGGCAAACAAGGAGGAAAAACGGCCCTTTTCCCCAATATACGGCGAACTTCAGTTTGTCCCTTGCAACTATTTTTCCATGCAGGCTGATGTTGAATGGTGCCAGTATGAAAGTGACTTTGTGTCCCATAATGTTGCGGCAAATATATCTGATAAACGCGGGGACAAGATATTTTTTGAACACCGATATACAAGAAATTTAAGTAGATCTATTTATACAGATTTTCTTTTGAAAATATCCGATAGGCTTTCTGCTTATTCAAATTACGAACGCAATCTCTATGACAGGAAAAGAATCAAATCCAGCCTTGGCTTTTTATATAAAGCTCAGTGCTGGTCAATAGATGTAAGCTACACACATGAGGGAGATGACCGTAGATACACATTTATGATTAACCTTTTCGGACTCGGGGGATTGGGCAGTGATATCGAAGGATACCGTGTGGAACATCCCTTTGAAAGCAAGGAGTAGTGGTCTATGCATACCATGAGAAACCGAAAAAAGCTGTATAAAACTTTCAATAAACATTTAGCCGTACCGTTTTCAATTATGATTATTTTTGTCTTGTTTTCTTCTAGTTGTGGTAAAAAGGCACCACCTGTGCAACCCCGTCAAAAAAAACCTCCCGCAGTCAATGACTTAAGCGCAAGCATAGATGGTGATACACTCAAACTGACCTGGGCTATTTCTAAGGAAAAAGGCAAAATTATATCTGACTTGTCTGGTTTTATTGTTTATAGATCAAAAATGCTACTGTTAGACTCTGATTGCGAGGTTTGCCCGGTGCCATTTAAACGTGTTGCTGATATTCCCATTGAAGCGAAAGGTTCCGAGTATATGAAAAAAGGCAATAGTACTTACACTGAAACTCTGGAAAAGGACTATAGATATATCTATAAGGTAATTGTTTATAGAAAAGGGGTCACAAGCAGCGACTCAAATTATGTGGATCTTATCTATTAATGAGGATACTATTTATTCACTATTTAATGCGTACAGGAAAATGTTGTTTTTAAAAAGACATAACATCTGGATAATCCTTTTTCTTCCGATATTTTTTTCGGCCTGCGGATACAGGTTCACAGGTGGTGGAAGTTTTCCGGCCGGGATAAGGAGCGTTTGTGTATCAACCCTTGAAAACCGTACCTCTGAAACCGGCGCGGAGAATATATTCACAAACGACCTCATTTATGAAGTTACAAGGGACAACAAAGTTGTTTTAACAACCAAAGATAGGGCTGATGCCCTCCTATCCGGCATAATTCAATCCATGAGCATTGAGACAATCTCCCGAAAAGGGGCGCACTCCTCCCTTTCTCTTGAAAGGCGGGTTACAGTTGCAGTCGATTTACAATTAACAGGCTCCGATGGCAGGGTAATCTGGTCAGCAAAAGGTGCTTCTGCAAACGAAGCCTATGATGTAATGCCGGACAAAATGGCGACTGAACAAAACAGGAGGAATGCCATTTCAGCCCTTTCAAAAAGGCTTGCGGAAAGGCTTTATGCTCGCATAACAGATGATTTTTAAGGATAATGGTGGGGTTGACGAAACCTTCTCGAATCTGCCAGGCCACAGAGAATTAGCAGGGCCTCATTTCATCCCATATTTCTGAAGGCCGAATAGCCAGGAAACCGATTTTTTTATGGGAACCATTCGTGTTGTTCATGTCTTTCACTTGACTTAGCGCTCATCTCTCATACAATGAATACCACGTGTACTTCTCAAAGGGTAGCTGTGTATAGTTGTATAGAAAGATGTGCATGATACTAGATGTCTTCATAAGGCAACTTCTTAACAAATGTGTAAAGTTTTAACGGCTCTTAATGCAAAATGATGAATAGATTGCGTAAATCGGTTATCGGCCCGCCCTGGAGCGACTTGGTCGAAAAAGTCTGTTGTTGCTGTAATACAACATAGGCGAAAGCTGGAGAAATCAGTCTCTCTTAGTCAGGTCTGGGCCAGGGTTGCGCAACTCGAATCGCTTAACGGTTAACGTTATACGAAACCAGCAGCCTCTCGGCCCTGAGCAGCTCGAGGCCGAAGGGCGCAACCCTGGCCCAGACCTGGCTTACATTATTGTGGTCAATTGCATGTCGCTTTTATTATATTGCCGCGATCTCATCTTAATCTGAGTGAGTCGCGCCAGGGCGGGCCGTAAAACGTTAAACGAAACCGAAATCGCTTCACTTCAAGCAATAGATTATTATTTTCCTCAACTAGTCGGTTTAAGGCGGAGCTTCGCTATAATTTACATGGAGACACAATCTGTATTTTGTAGTAATGATTAATCAAAAGGGGAATAATGGCGCCGGTTGCAACAGGCTTGGATCAATTTGAGGAAAAACATTGGAAAAGACTTAAGGGTCAAACCTTAGGGCTATTAAGTAATCAAGCTTCTGTAGATCATAATCTAAAAAATGCAAAAGATGCAATCTCTGCTCTCCTTCCAGGACATCTTAAGGTACTTTTCGGCCCCCAACATGGATTCAGAGGCGAAGATCAGGACAATATGGTTGAGACTGAAGACTATTTTGATCCAGAGCTACATATCCCGGTATTCAGTCTCTATGGAAACAAAACCGGTAGGCTGTCTAATATCCTCAATACTATAGATCTCCTTATCATAGACCTACAGGATGTCGGAACAAGAGTATATACCTTT
>DAOVDN010000109.1 GCA_030669465.1 Desulfobacterales bacterium
TATAAGCATATTTTCGCTGTTCTTATCACCGTAAGACTTTTCAGGGTCTTCTATCAATATTCTCGGCTCCAGCTTCAGCCGGTTATCCTTGCCGATCCAGGTAAGTTCAAGTTTTTGTCGGTTTTTCATACCGATCTCCATGTGATGACTAAATATTTTAAGCGCTCAAACCAATCTGCTATCCTCTTAAATTTGTTAGAAATTCCGAAAATTTTGGAACAACAATTTCGTGTACCTCCCGAATTTCCTTGCTGACGCCGTTTTTAGTAAAGTAGCTATCGGGCGTTGGATACTCAATATGAATATCTGGATGCTTCATTTTAGCAAAGAAAAGCCCTACCGTTTGCATCTTGCTTCCGGTTGCAGCGCAGATAATCCTTTCATAGATCCCAAACCGATTATATATTTCATCAAGACGATCAATTGTCTCTGTATATTCAAGTGTGCTCGCTACACGGTCGAGCAATCCCTGATCGTTTAAAGGGTTGTCAGCAGGATATTCTTCGATAAGACGTTTATGAATTTCCTGAGTTGCGTATTCGCGCCATGCAAAATCTTCTCTTGGTGGCCGCCCGTTGATAAATAAAAGTCTATGAGGGCTTATAGTCCCTAACATGTGTCGAACCAACTGCTCATTAAAAGATGTAAAGGCAAGCATTGTTACAGGCTGCCCTTGCATCCTTATACTGCTCAAGCATTTCATTCTGATGATTGATTCAAAGCCTTGGCTTGGGAAAGTCGCCATCATCTTCATATCATGCTTCGACTGTTCATACTCCTCTTGGCTTGGTGAGTACTCTTCGGCTTCGGAATAAACTATTCTTACCGTTCCTCTGAACTTCCCAAGTTCACAAAGGCAAACAAGAATCAACAATTTTGTCATTGCAGAAATATCTACGACTACTTCTTCTATCTCAGGCAGCATGCTTTCAAGCTTTCGGGATAATGAATCTTCGACATTGTGAGGCGAATGAAGATTAAAATGAAAATCCATAGGGGTACCGACCCCAATTCTCGATAAAGTCTGCTTGAGAAGCTTAATACGATTTCTACCTTTTGAAGGAGAATAACGAATTATCAATGCTTGATTTAGAATATTTCCCTGGCTTTTCTGATAGATAGTCCATCCAATGGAACGTTTTTCAAAGCCGTATGCTCCGATAAAAAGCCGATTTTTGTCTGGATGGAGCTTGGTTGCCAACGATCGATCAGGAAATGTCATAGTATGTGAATTGCTTTGGATGCTTTTACCAAAGACTTTTCTGTTTTTCATTGGGTCCTCCATTGCCCTTTCTTTTTTTTATCCAATAGGTTGGAAACTTGGAAGGTTCTATGAGTAAAGAGATGAATTCTTTATTTGTAATTTGGATATGGTCGTGGCTTGAAAATGTCAGGTTACAAAATGGCAGCAAAATTCTATTCAAATATAGCCGTGGTGTGATCATGCCTCGAACACTCTTGCCCCGCCAATCCTGCAGGAAAATATGCCATCTTATCAGCCCCTCGAAGTATATCTCAGCTTTGTCCGGCAGGACAAATTTATCAATAATTTCCAAGCGAAATGCCTGTTTGGGGTTTAATCGGCCCTTGTTGCTAATAAGTTTCCCTTTAGTTAATTCGTATCGTGATACATTAACAAATGCTTCAACAATATCTTTAAGGTGTGTTCCATATTTTTCTCCAGGTTTTGTCGAACTTGGTCCCGTCTCCCACAGAGAAGGTTCAACCACAGAGCCCATAAGCCCTAAAAATTCACCCCCGGTATCCCTGTATATTTTGTTCTGTATTTTCTTGCTGACGGGAACTCCTTCTTTTTGCAGTTCCCCATTTGCATCACGAATCATGTCTGTAAACATCTGAATCATAATTCTTATGTCACTGGCCCACATTCCAATAAAAGCATCCTCTCCATGGTAAAAAACGCGTTTGCTACTGCCTTTTTCAGCGTTATGGCGCATCTGTTTCGCAAGTTCATTGTTGTTAACAGGCATCCTTCCCAGCACATCTATAAGATTTAGATGCTTCCCTTTAAACAATTCGTGCCGATCTATCCTGGGCATAAAAATATTATTAAGCAGTATTTTCTTAGCCTTGCGGTCCTGGTGAATGCTTTCACTTGCCAGGTCTATAAGTTCAAAATCCTGATGAAGCTCAAGAGGCTTTTTGCGTAAGGCTTCTCTTTCAAAGCTGTTGGTGGATTCTGTAGAGATTTTGAAAAATAATTTACTGCGTCTTTTAAAGACAATAGGATTTAGAATTAGCTGAACCTTACGGGGAACAATAGGTATAGTGTAATCGTCCAGGAAAAGGTAGATGGGGGTTTGACCTATCCAGGATACATTGGATTCAATCTTGTTCTGGAGAATGTCGAGAAAATCCATCCTTCCAAGAGGCCAGTTTTCAAGACCACCTGCCTTACCAAGATCAGACAGACGGCACCTTTCTTTTTCGTCTTCTATAAATGCCGAAACATGTGCCAAATTATCAGCGCCATATGGAAGAGGCTGATATTTATCACTAAATATGCCTATTAGCAACACATCCATCCATTCGAAGGAATTTTGATTGTTGGAACGATAGAGCGCAAGGGTCTTGCAAATTTCGCTGAACCAGGCGAGGTGAAAATAATGCATTATCTGCTGCTGCATCCATTTATTAAGGTGCTTTGGGACCCATGGGAATGCTTCAAGAAGATTTCTACAATTGAGATAAAATCCTATGAACTGATCAGCCCCTTTTACTCCCGATGGCTCTCCAATCACATTGTCCATAAATGCAGTGAGACGTCTGAAAGCCATTGTTTTCCCGCAGCCCCGAGCTCCGGTTAGAACAGTGATATTCTTGCTAAGTAAGTCTTGAGCGGCAAGGAATTCAGGAACGAACAGGTTTTTCCATTCATCACTCCTGTTACCTATTGCCTCTGCCCAAAGATAGTCCCCTGTTCCCTTTATATCATCCCCTTTTCCCGCTGCTGCAGATTCAGCATCCGCCTCTGACCTTAACTTATTGAAATCAGAAATCAGTAGCTCCGTGTCGCCTACATAATATTTTTGGGTTGGATCAGCCTCGAGGATTCTCTTTTTTATGAAATCGTCTATCTTATTATGAAGCACCTTATCAGGCGCATTAAGATTTGACGGGGAGAGTTTATGAAGTAACGATGAAATAATCGCAAAGACCTGTTTATAATCATCTTTTGGTTGAAGTTTATTATGTGATCCTCCATAGCCAAAATCGGATATCCATATTGTTCTTTTGCCCCCCGGAATCCGTGGATCCGGTTTAGATATCAAAATATTCCCTTCATGAAGATCACCGTGTTGAATCTCCACTGCGCGACATGCGTGGAGAGACCGAAGCATGGTCGCTGCGATATCTTCGATAAAAGCAATATCTAATGGCCACGGAAGATCTTTGATATATTTTCGGAGGTCAATACCATCAATAAAGTCCCATAGAATCCAGGTGAACGGCCTTTGGTTATTATCAAGTTTTGTATCATGCGCGTGATACTGCACAATATTGGGTACTCCCCTAAGGCGAACAACTTTTTCAATTTCCCTTTGCCAGCCGTTCTTGAGTTTGTTTTCAGCTATAACCTTACACGCCAAGTCGTCTGGAGGGTCTGACCTCACCGCCTTGTATACACTCCCGATCCTGCCTTTTCCAACTTTCTTCACAAGACGATAGCCATTGATAATAATATCAATATAAGGATCCTGAATGTTATTCCTTGTTTTCATGTTGCCAACCTCTTAAAAAGATTAATTTTTGCATAAAATCAGGATGGTTTCCGTTAAACTCCCCGAACTGCCCCGACGTATACGCCTTGCATCAGGGATTGTTTCTGTATATTTCCACAAAACCGAATACCCTTTTACCTCATCGGTTGCAATATGCGCAACAGCATCAGGAAGGGGCGAGTCATATGATCGACAAAGTGTATCTCCCAGGACAAAAGCACATATGCCTTTTGACACCAGGACATTACGCCATAATTTAAGGCAGGATCTCATGAGGCTGATGAACTTAGTTTCTGAAGGGGATATGTTGTGATCCAATGATTTCCAATCCTGAACTCCCAAAAACCACAAACGAAGCCGATTGTCCCGCCCATAGTCCAACTGCCGCATGTATGGAGGACTAGTTATTATGGCATTTATCTTTGGTCCAGGTGGTACAAATTTTGAAGCATCGCGCATATGGCAACTACGAAACAACTGCTGATCCAAGTGAGGCTTTCTTTTTAAGGCACGTGCAACCTTTTTTTCAAGCCGTTCTTGCACAGGGCGGTACTGATAAAGTTCCGGGTACATTTCGCGAGGAAATTTTTTCTGCCGTAAATAAGGCACTGTGTGGCTGCTGGGATATGATAAAAACCCTGGACGCTGATGATGAAGGATACCAAGAAAACATGAGATCAAAAAATAGGATTTTCTTGATCTCAATACTTGAAACCACGCAATAATTTCTCGAAGCGTTTCTGGATGGAAAAAATCTCTCACCCACTTGGGAACTTTACGCAGATCAACCTTTTGTATAATTTTCCGTACTTTTTTAGCAACGCTGGCAATTTCACAAAGCGCATCTTGCAAAGCAAAATAAGGGAAAAGTTTTGCCTGTGTGAGCACAACTGCATATGGACTCAAGTCATTGGCTATGACATTGCGATCCGCAGCCCAAGCCTCCAAAGCAACGGTTCCACAGCCACAATACGGATCGTATAAAATTTCTCCTTCATGAGTAAATGTTGAAATTAATTCTTTAGCCATCGAAGATTTCATTTTACCGATATATGGCGCTACTTGATGTAGGGTTGATTCTTCACTGAGCGCGCTCCCTTTCCAGTTGCCACTAATATTTCCTACAGGATGACCTCCTCTAACTCTTGGGATGACCTCATCGCACATTAAAAATGCATTATCCATGCAATTGCCCATTATATTCCTTTCGAAGTGCATGGTAGGCTAAACATGCATAGGTTCTGTGAACTGATCTCTTCAGCCTTTGAATCTATATAACGATCCTCAGTTTATAAGTTTATATCGTCAAGAAGTAAATATTGATTTTCTTTTGCAGTTTTTTCACCCATTATTTTTTACTACCCAACATTAAATGTTAAGAAATAAATCAGTAATATTTGATAGTAACAGGTCGTTTCTTG
>DAOVDN010000070.1 GCA_030669465.1 Desulfobacterales bacterium
CAGTTTCTCTCAGCAACAAAGACAACACCTCTTTAAGATTGTATACCAATTTAATCCAAAAACTTTATCCTAAAAACCATATATTATACACCCTTTATCCTTAATGTAAAGAGGAGGGTTGTAGCCAGGCAGGCTATGGCAAACATATCTCCGAACCGCGTATAGAAGCTTGTCTTGTGCAATAAAGGAATAGAGCGTGTCATTATTGCTTCCTGAAAAAGGTCTGTTTGAGCGATGATCCTGCCCGCAGGATCTATAAATCCGCTTATACCCGTATTTGCCGATCTTATAAGAGAACGTCTGTTCTCTACAGCCCTGAATACTGCCATGGAAAAGTGCTGATAAGGAGCGCTGGTTCTGCCAAACCATGCATCATTGGTGATGTTGACAAGCAATAGAGCATTATTTTTTGCCATGGCTCTCGAAAGGTCCGGGAAAATTATTTCATAACAGATCTGCAACCCTAATCCACAATTACGGAATGAAATAGTATTTCCTTTGCTGCCGGGCCTGAAATCTCCGACCTGCTCCACCATTTTGCCGAGAAAAGGCAACCATTTTTTGAAAGGAACGTATTCTCCAAATGGAACAAGATGTACCTTGTCATATTTGCCGGATACTTTTCCATCCGAACCGATCAGGTAGGCGCTGTTGTAGTATTCTACGCTGTTTTTCCTGCGGACAAATGAAGGGCTGCCTATCAGAAAGTCAGCATCTGTATCATAAATTCCCTTTTGAACCATGTTGGACAGCCTGGTATTGTGCAAAAGATAAAATGGGGTGGCTGTTTCAGGCCATACAACAAGGTCGGGCTTATGCTCTTTGGCTAAGAGTGAAAGTTTAACATATTTTTTCGTTGTTTCGTTTTGAAACGCAATGTCCCACTTTTTTGCCTGTTCGATATTTCCCTGAACAATTGTAATAGATACAGACGGGGAAGCGGATATTAGATTGTCAATTGATTGTATGCGCCATTTTCCATAAGACCAGGCAAGACCAAAGATTAAGATAAAAAAGGTTATTGATACTGTGGCGATACTTTTTGAAACTACTTCTTCCTGCCAGTTCTTTTTAGTTAAATAAAGAAATGCCAAAAAAATTGCCGCATTTGATAGAGCAATCAAAAAAGATACCCCATATACGCCAAATATATCTGAAATTTGTATTATACGCAGGTTGTTAAATTGGGAGTATCCGATGAGCTCCCACGGAAATCCGGAAAAAAGAAACGAGCGGAGATATTCTAATGAAACCCATAAAACAGGGATCATAAAAAGACAGATTAACGGCTTTCGGCATAGCCTGGTTAAAGTTGCTGAAAATACCGCCACATAAAGAGCAAGATAGGAGGAAAAGAGAAAAAGTACCGGCACGCACAAATACAAGGGAAGGTGGCCGTATGTTTTCATTGTACAGCTAAGCCAGTATATAAGTGTAAGATAATGAACGAGCCCTGCTAAAAAGCCAAGACGAAAGCCATTTTTGAAAGAGAGATTTCTCAAAGCCGCCAGTAATGGAACAAAGGCAAGCCAGGCAAGCCAGTAAATGCCGATCTTTGGAAATGATCCCGTAAGCAGTAGACCGCTTGCTACGGCTGAAATGATTTTTAGTCTGTCAATTTGGTGAGTTTTCAATTTTGTAACAATTTAGTTATTTGAAAAAAAATTTTGACAGGATTGACAGGATGTTCAAGATTAAAATTATCTAAACTTATCCTGTTAATCCGCAGTTAAATCCTTTGCTTTACGTTCACGCGGCGCAAGCGCCTGCGCTGCACGTGATTTCAACTTTTCGTACATTTGCAGGCCTTTTGAGATACAGCAGATAAACCCGGTTGTGATTCTTCTTTATGATTTACCGGATAGATAGTTGCAATAAGACTTAACCTTGTTCTTGCACTTGAAACAGAATCTTGTATATCCTGTTATCCTGTCAGAGTCTTTTTCAAAAGGCTAAAATGTTACCATAAATCAATATACACTGCTTATCTCTTTTTAGCAAAATCATTTGTTCAAATCAATGCGGTAAGAACAAGATTTTTTGTAACATTTCAGATTTCTTGCTCTGCTGCTAACCCAGAGATTAAGTTGACATTTATCTGTCCTTGTTCTAAAAGAAATATCGGCTCATCGTGGATTTGTGTGAAATCCGCAATTTTTACACCCCCTTGCCCCCCTCAAGGGGGAATAAATCGGAAAAAATTCCTTTATATTCCCCCTTTGAAAGGGGTTAGGGGGATGTTGAGGTGCTGACCATCGAGGTTATTGCTACAGTAAAATGGATGCAGGAATATTCCGATCGTGCGCGACGTCTCGGCAAAACCATTGCTTTTGTCCCAACCATGGGATTTTTCCATGAAGGGCATCTGGCTCTGATAAAGGAAGGACGAAAGCTCGGAAATGAGCTTGTGGTAAGCATTTTTGTCAATCCTGCCCAATTTGGTCCCGGAGAAGATTTTGAATCATACCCCGGAGATCTTGACAGGGATATTAAGCTTGCGCAGAAAGAGGGTGCAGATATAATTTTTACTCCGGATGAAAAAGAATTATATCCACAAAAGTTTCAGACACATGTGAATCTAAAAAAACTTACCCGTTATCTTTGCGGAATTTCCAGGCCCGCTCTTTTTTCAGGCGTTGCAACAGTTGTTGCAAAGCTGTTTAATATTGTCAAACCCCATGTTGCAATATTCGGCAAAAAGGATTATCAGCAACTTGTAATTATACGGCAAATGGCTCTTGATCTGAATTTTGATATAGAAATAGTGGGAGTTTCCACGGTAAGAGAACCTGACGGGCTTGCCATGAGCTCACGAAATAGTTACCTTACGTCTGAGCAGCGGATTTACGCTCTCTGCCTTTACAAGTCTTTAAAAAAAGCGCGGCAGCTTCTTGAAAGTGGAATAAAGGATGCGACAAGGATTATAGAATCAGCATCAGAATTGATAAAATCATACCCGGAGACAGCGATAGATTACATTGCGATCTGCGACCCCGAAACTCTTGTTGATATGAAAAGAATCGACAGGCCGGCGCTGATGGCTCTTGCCGTCAATGTGGGAAAAACACGGCTGATAGATAACATGATACTGAATCCAGAGTAACAAAACAAAGACACAAAGGCACAAAGGCACAAAAAAGGAGATGATTGAGGAATTGAGGAATTGAGGGATTGAGGGATTGAGGGATTGAGGGATTTTAATTTTGAGAGGATTATATTATAATCTTAGTGTCTTGGTGTCTTAGTGGCTGAGTTATTACAATCCAGTTACAAAACAAAGGAGAAACTTATGAGTAAAGAACAATTCTTTTTTACATCTGAATCTGTGACCGAAGGGCATCCCGACAAAGTTGCCGACGCCATATCAGATTCCATTCTTGATGCAATTATTGAGAAGGATAAAAATTGCAGAGTTGCCTGCGAAACCCTTGTAACAACCGGTCTGGCTTTTATTGCAGGTGAAATTACAACTGATTGTTATGTTGATATTCCTCAGGTTGTCAGGAATACAATACGTGAAATAGGATACCATTCATCACAGATGGGCTTTGACTGGCAGACCTGCTCAGTAATTACCAGTATCGACCATCAATCACCGGACATTGCTCAGGGGGTAAATATCGGTGAGGGCCTGTATAAGGATCAAGGCGCAGGAGATCAGGGGCTTATGTTTGGCTTTGCCTCTGATGAGACGCCTGAATTAATGCCCATGCCTATAATATATGCCCACAAGTTATGCAGACGTCTTGCAAAAGTACGAAAGAACGGAGCCCTTGATTTCCTGAGGCCTGACGGCAAGTCCCAGGTGACGATAGAGTATGAAAACGGCGAGCCGAAACGTGTTGATAATGTAGTAATCGCTGCGCAGCATAAACCGGATGTTAGCTATGAGGATCTGAGAGAGGCTATCATAGAGGAGGTCATAAAGAAGGTTATACCAAAAGAGATGACCGATGGTGATACCCGTTATTTTATAAATACTACAGGGAGGTTTGTAATCGGCGGCCCCATGGGAGACTGCGGTCTTACGGGTCGCAAGATTATTGTTGACACCTACGGAGGACAGGGGAGCCATGGAGGAGGATGCTACTCCGGAAAGGACCCTTCAAAGGTTGATCGCAGCGGTTCATACATGGCCAGACACATTGCAAAAAACGTCGTTGCAGCCGGCATAGCAAAAAAATGTGAAGTGCAGATAGCCTACGCAATAGGTGTGGCAGAGCCTGTATCTGTTATGGTATCTCTTATGGGAACCGGAGTTATACCAAAAAAGAGGGTTAAAGAAATAATCGATGAGGTTTTTGATTTAAGACCTGCCGCAATAATCGAATATTTCGATCTCTTGCGGCCTATCTTTCGCAAGACTTCAGCATATGGACACTTTGGGAGAGAGGAACCTGAATTTACATGGGAAAGAACAAATATGGCGGATGTGATGAGAAAAAAGGCGGGGCTGTAGAAAAGGAGATAAAAAAACGAAAATGGATTTTGATATCAAGGATATAAAATTAGCGGATAAAGGCGCTCTTCGTATCGAGTGGGCCAATAAGAGCATGCCGGTTCTAAACAGTATCGGAAAAAGATTTGCAGAGGAAAAACCTTTAAAAGGCTTATGCATAGCGGCCTGTCTTCACGTTACCACTGAAACCGCTTCTCTTATGCGGACATTAAAGGCCGGTGGAGCTAATGTTTTTCTTTGTGCCTCCAACCCGCTTAGCACACAGGACGATGTGGCGGCCTCTCTTGTAAAGCATGACAGGATTCCTGTTTTTGCAATAAAGGGTGAAGACAACAAGACATATTACAGGCACCTGAATTCAGTTCTGGATGCAAAACCTCAATATACAATGGATGATGGCGCCGATCTGGTTTCCACACTCCATTCTGATCGCTTAGAACTTATTGATGGGGTACGAGGGGGCACGGAAGAAACCACAACCGGAATTATCAGGCTAAGAAGCATGGCAGCGGACGGGGTTTTACAATACCCGATCATAGCGGTAAATGATGCCCAAACAAAACATTTATTTGATAACCGGTATGGCACAGGCCAGAGTACTATTGACGGAATTATCCGGGCAACAAACCGTTTGATTGCGGGAAGCACTTTTGTAGTATGCGGCTATGGATGGTGCGGAAGGGGCCTTTCTATGAGGGCTCGCGGAATGGGGGCCAACGTTGTTGTAACCGAGGTTGATGCGGTTGCGGCGATTGAAGCCGTCATGGACGGTTTTACAGTTATGCCTATCAGAAAGGCGGCAAAAATAGGCGATTTTTTCTGCACTGTCACAGGAAATATTAATGTAATACGGAAAGAACATTTCAAGGTCATGAAAGATGGCGCCATAGTATCCAACTCCGGCCATTTTAATGTTGAGCTGGATCTTGAAGGATTAAAAACCATCACAAAATCTAAAAGAACAATAAGACAATTTGTGGAAGAATATGTTCTTGAAAACGGCAGGCGAATTAACATACTTGGAGAGGGACGGTTAATAAATCTTGCGGCTGCCGAAGGCCATCCTTCAAGCGTTATGGATATGAGTTTTGCCAATCAGGCCCTAAGCATTGAATATATGGCAAAAACTAAAGAGTCATTTAAGAATGATGTCTACCCTGTGCCAGAGGCAATAGACATGAAGATTGCCAGAGAAAAACTGGCAGCAATGGGCGTTGCTATCGACAAGCTTACTACTGAACAGAAGAAATATCTTTCCTCATGGACTATGGGGACATAAAAGAAGTGCCCAAAGTGAGCTAAAGTGCCTAAAGTTAAGGAATTTTGCCAATTTTAACTTTAGCTCACTTTAGCTCACTTATTTTATCCAGACTCTGGTTCCAGCGAACCCAGTCGTTTAAGTCTTCGGCAGCCACAAACGGAAAAGGTTTTGTGGCCCTTCCATCAGGATATATAAATATTTGCTGCATAGATCTTACAATATAGGTCCACTCTTCCATGGATACAGGATGAGGGCCGGGGACAGGATGCGGTCCAGCCACCTTTGACGGTTTCATGACTTTTTCAGGCCGGACAACAGCGCCTGCCTTCGGGGGGCTGCCTACAACTACCTCGCCCCAGTAGACTTTTACCACTACTGATCTATCTTTATTAACATTCAGCCTGTAAACCGTACCGCGCACACCGGCAACAACCGTCCCGGTCAAAACTGCAAAACGTCCTTTTCCTCCAAACAATTTTGACACATTGGCCCATGTCTTTCCAAGGACCATGTTTACCTTTATGTTCCGCTCTTTTCTCTTTTTGTCAAAATCGACC
>DAOVDN010000040.1 GCA_030669465.1 Desulfobacterales bacterium
GGAAGATTAAGTGTAATGGCATGGCCTATTGCGCTCTGCTCACTGTCGGGCGCAACCACAGTAACGGCATACCGGTCATCTAAGGCCTCTTTTAATACCCAGAGCCCTCTGGCATGTATCCCGTCGTCATTGGTCAATAAGATGTTCTTAATGGAAAGTAATCGGTTATTTGCTTTGAGACCTTTGAAATTTGTCAAAGGTCTCTCTTTTTTGCCCGGTAGATCGACGCTAATATTAAACCGTACAATTGCTTCCTGTCAAACATATATTTGATTTCAAAATTCCCCTTGCCATGGCAAAAGGTCTGGACCTGGATAGAGTGGCCGGCGCTGTTGCAAAATATTTTTCGATAGGCCCTGACATTATGAAGAGTTCAAGTAAGCAAAGAACTATTTCTCGGGTGCGATGGATAGCATCCCCCATTCTCCGTTGAATATTTGCAAGAAACCGTTGTCAGGTTATCTTACATCTCTCGATATCCATACAACTACGCTTGAGACAGGGCATAGAGGAGTATCCAGGGACTCTGGCGGAGTTTGAACGTCAGTTTGCGTCGGAAACGGCGTGTGCGCAATATCTGTATCGGTTGCGCTGACCCGATGGGTTTGTTTGTCTGCGATGCGGCAGCCCGAGAAGCTGGTTTACCAGCCGCGGTCTCTACAAGTGTGCGGAATGTAAGTCTCAGGTTTCGGTAAAGGCCGGGACGGTTTTCGAAAGGTCTCGATTGCCGCTTAAATCATCCATGGTTATTACTCTTCCCACACCAACATTTATAAAGTTCTCACAATACTCCTTTTTAAATAATTGTCTTGCGGCATCTCCTGAACAATGACAAGGACCAACATAACGCACCCCTAATTTCCTGAAACTGGAAACAATTTTCTGTATGAATAATCAAAGATTGCTCTTTTATCCATGTTCCAAGTTCACCAGTAGAATAAACCTCTTCGCAAATCTTTAAAGGCTTTTGAACCACAACTACCTTTGCTCCATATTCCTTCACATCATCTTTAAAACCCTTCGGAAATGATTTAGGTAGATAAACTGAGATAGTTTGATAAACTATTTGTCTGAATTTGTCCACAAAGGTGGAGGCTGTAAAATTCTGATAAAATTAGAATATGCTATAGCTGCTTTTCTGTTGACGCAAAACAACATCTCATGTAAAGTTTATCGTAAAAGAAGATAAGGGACTCGGAAACAAATAATTACCTATTCTTGCTGGTCTTTTGGGTGGAATCCGTTTTTGGTAAAAACCGGGTATTAATGTAGTTTTCACTTTGAGCGGTTTCAAAAGATTTCTGATCAACCCCTCAGGACATGTCCCGGGTGCGGCGGTATCGTACGGCGGCTCATCAGCGCGGGCGGCGGGTCTGCTGCGGCTGTTGCAAGAGATGGAGATGGAGAGAGTGTTTTGAGAAATAAAGAACTTTAAATAGGAGGTAAGGAATATGAAAATAGCAGTCTCATCTACAGGACCCACACTTGATGATACGGTGGAGGCGCGTTTCGGACGGTGCGCATACTTCCTGATTATCGATCCGGATACCCTGGAATTTGAACCAGTTGAAAACCCGAATATCGCTTTAGGCGGAGGGGCAGGGATCCAATCTGCCCAGCTCATGGCGGATAAAGGCGTATCGGCTGTTTTGACCGGAAACTGCGGCCCCAACGCCCTTCAGACTTTCGGAGCGGCCGGAATACAGGTGATAACCGGGGTGAGTGGACTGGTGCGTCAGGCAGTTGAGCAATATAAATCAGGCGCTCTGCCCAGTACCACCACCCCCAGTGTGCAAAGCCATTTCGGCATGGGCATGGGCCGTGGTATAGGCGGAGGCAGAGGCATGGGCGGAGGCAGAGGCATGGGACGTGGAATGAGCGCCCCAGTATGGGGTGGTTCAGGTCAGCCCGGACCCACTCCGTTATCAAAGGAGGAAGAGTTGAAGAGCCTGAAAGATCAGGTAAATGCGTTGCATAAGCAAATTGAAGCCATTGAATCAAGCATCAATGCCTTAGAGAAAAAATAGAAAAGGGAGCATGGAAGTGATTTTCATTAAACTGCTCATGGGAGAAAATAAGGATCAAGCGACGATCTGCATAGGCACTGATGTAGCTATTGTGGGCGGAATGGGAGAAGATGATCTTTTTTAAATGGGATTTTAGAAAATGAAAACCTATCTTGATTGCTTTCCTTGTTTCTTAAATCAAGCGCTCCGGGCGGCGAGAATGGCAACAGATGATGAAAAGAAGATTAAAAAGGTGTTGGATGAAGTGGGGGCGATGATACGAGACATCCCACTTGGAAGCAGTCCCCCGGAAAGCGGGAGACTGATCTATCACAAGGTAAGCGAGATTACGGGGAATTTGGATCCCTACAAAGAAATAAAAGACAAAAGCACAAAAAAGGCCTTATCATTGTATCCTTCTTTGAAAAGCCATGTTGAAAAATCCGGCGATAGACTTCTGACAGCAATTAGAATTGCGATTGCCGGAAACGTAATAGACTTCGGTCCAAATAGGGCTTTCGATATCGAGAAGGAAATAGACGAGACACTTGAAAACGATTTTGCCGTATGCGATTACGGTAAATTCAAAGACCGGTTGGATGAAGCCAGTGAGATCTTGTATATTGCGGATAATGCCGGGGAATGTGTCTTTGACAAAATCTTAATAGAGGAGATGAAGAAACCAACCATATATGCCGTCAGGAATACACCTGTTATAAATGACGCGACATATGATGATGCTGTACAGGCAGGTATTGACAAGGTTGCGACCATATTATCCTCCGGCGCGGATGGGCCTGGGGCTGTCCTTGAAACATGCAGTTCAGAATTTAAGAATGTTTATAAAAATTCAAAATTCATAATAAGTAAAGGTCAGGGGAATTATGAGGCTCTTTCCAATGAAAAACATCCCATATTTTTCCTCTTAAAAGTAAAGTGTCACGTCATTGCAAATGATATTGGCGTTGGGGAAGGTGATATCGTATTGAAAGGAATAGATATTTAGAGCTTTGCCATTCACGGATGAATATGTAAAAGGCCATCTATAGGGCTTTTTCCCTTGGTAGATTATTGAAGGCTTGGTAAAAAAAGGAAAATTAAGTAATGGAGCCGGAAATGAAAGATAGAATCAAAGAAAGTGATGATAAGTCTGAGAAATTAGGGTTTCTGAAGAGGTTTTTAGAGTGGCTCGCCAAGGGTGCAGATAAAGCGAGTAAAACATACTGCCCGACCTGACGGGTCAAGCATTAGCAACCCTCCAGGAAGGCAGGGTATAGGGTTAGGAGCTTCAAGCAGTCCAAAACTTGGCAACCAGTTCTTTTAAATCGGTATCCGACATAGTAGCCCTGCTACGAACAAAGATGAAGTCAAACGGAAAAAAGTCTATTGATAAGAATGCTTTTTTCCTAAGCAAAGTGTAGGAAAAGGGGAAAAGTAGATTCCTATCGTTTGCATGATCCGTTATTACATAGAAAGAAGGGGTCTCAATGTTGCCCTTTAGGAAAATCCTTTGCCCGACAGACTTTAGTGAACCGTCTTACGAGGCGCTGAAGGCGGCGAACGAGCTTGCCTTGCACTTCTCTGCTGCACTGATTCTGGTTCACGTTGTTCCCTTGGTCACTGACATACCGACTTCCGCAGATTTTTATATCCCTTCGGATATACTGACAGCAGAAGCTGATGCAAAGAAAGCACTCCAGGAAGTGGTTGAGAAAAGAGTATCCGACAAAGTCAGAATACGTACGAAAGTAGTCATAGGACATCCCGCTGATGAAATCGTGAGCACAGCTGCCGATGAGAATGCACACATTATTGTGATAGCAACACATGGTTTGACGGGCTGGCGAAGATTTATATTCGGATCAGTAGCCGAGAAGGTCGTCAGGCTTGCTCCGTGCCCTGTGCTAACAATCCAGTCACCGCCTAAAGAAGAGATAGACTATAAATGAAAATAGAGATTCAGAAACCAAGCTTGGTAAGTGTTTTGGATATTTCCATTTTAACATTCATTTTTTCTCCAAAAGGACAGTACGGCTGCGACCTATCTGGGGACTGTCGATTACATTAAAACCAGTCTGTTCAGCAATAGAAATAGTTATTTCAAAATCCTTTTCTGATACATGTCCCTTTGGTTCTACTACAAAAAATCTTCCAGTAGGTTTTATCGTTTCATATATCTCAGAAAAAAACGTGTGAGCATCAGGAACTTCGTGTACAACAGCAGAGGCAAAAGCGAAATCGATTTTTTCCTTAAAGTCATCCAGACCAAGTGAATTATGGTGACATATGCGTGTTTCAATTCTATTGGCCAATCCTGCTTTCTGTGCGCGTTTTTCGAGTGACTTAATCATTTTCTCTTGCACATCCACACATATGACTTTTCCGTTCGAACCGATCATCTGTGCAAGGGGCAAACTAAAGAAACCCATTGCACAGCCAATATCTAAAACCTTCATCCCTTCCTCTACGTATGGGGCGAGTATCTTTTTAGGATTTTGAAATAATTTTCGTACAGGACTAGCAAGAAGATAACCAACCCATACAGGACACACTTTCTCAGCCATCTATTTGTCCCTTTATCATTTCTTTAAACACAATCGACAAAGCTCATCCGCGCAGCGGGCTACGTTCAGAACACCCGCTGACCAGTGCTATCTCTGGCAAGCCTCCGCTGTTAAGCCCGGCGCTAGCCACGTCGGGTGCAGCTTACAGGCCGACGGGGTGTGAACCTGTGAACGCCTACTAAAAGTCCTTGATGAGTTTATTTATAGAGAACCAACTTTACCAAAAACAGCAAGGCTGATTCTGTCTATTATTTCCATTTTATTCAGCACATCCTCTTTACTTATATACGGAGCCCTTATTCCTTGAAGGATCAACATTTCCATGTTGTTTTTCTCTATCAACTCCTCAAGCTTTGCTGCTTTTTGCAGGTTTTGAAAATAGAATCGCTTTTTATCCATAAGGGCATCAAATATGTTTCCGTCGTCCCGAAACTCATCAAAAAAATCTAATACAAAATCGAGGCATTTAAAAAACAGGCTCTTTTCAGCCTTTGTTTTCTCAAAGAAAGAACAGATAAAGAAAATCTTAGCTTTAGTATGCTCAAACCTGGTGTTTCTCAGCCTGACTTTAACAAGTTTCTGTACAGAAACGGACCTGTTGCGCTCAATTGCCTTAACAAGCCTTTTGTCCAGTTTCCTCGAAATATTCAAATGCGATATAAATTGTCCGGCGGTTGAATAAGGCATAGCGAGTTTCAAAGAACCTCTGTTGCCCGGAAAATGTATTGTTGTTTCCGGCTGTTGCAAAAAAAGTAATTTAAGAACCTTTTCTTCATCTTCCTTCTGAAAATCCTCGCTTTCCAGAAGGTCTTCCAGTTGAATCTGGATCTCTTCATCAGGGGAAAAGATCAGCTCAACAAGAGAATCCTTTTCGCAGTTGGACTCGTCTTTGATTATCTTTTCGAGTTCTTCTATGGAAGGGTTTGAAAATGTTGAATCGATATAGTGCAAAACATCACTGCTCAAATCTAAGCCGTTCCTGAGAATCTCATCGATCTTTTTAGCAAGCAATGCACATTTTTTATCATATTCCATGCTGGTTACTCGTTGCTGGTTGCTGGTTACTGGTTGCTGGTTGCTCGTTGCTGGTTGCTCGTTGCTGGTTGCTGGTTGCTCGTTGCTGGTTGCTGGTTGCTGGTTGCTCGTTACTCGTTACTTGTTGCTGGTTGCTCGTTGCTGGTTGCTTTCAGCTTTCACCTTTGAGCTTTCAGCTTTGAGCTTTCAGCTTTCACCTTTGAGCTTTGAGCTTTCACCTTTCAGCTTTCACCTTTCAGCTTTCAGCTTTGAGCTTTCACCTTTCACCTTTGAGCTTTCAGCTTTCAGCTTAATGCAAGCCCTTGGAATAACATCCCCCTGAATCCTTAAGCCTTCCTGCTATTGAAACCCACCCTTCTTCTGTGAGTATCTCTATTATTTCAAAGCCCAGCTCTTCCATCTTCTCTACAACAGTATCCTTGTTCTCTTCAATAATTCCTGAGCAAACAAATATGCCATCTTCTGCCAGAACCCTTATCACGCTCTCCAGCAGAACAAGTATAACCTGTGATAATATATTGGCGGCAACAAAATCAAATCGTTCTTCCACAATATTTACAAGGTTGCCGGTTATTACCTTGAATCTTTCCTTATCTATCGTGTTCTGCAGCAAATTCTTCCGCGCAATTTCTACAGCAACTTCATCAATGTCTATTCCGCATACCTTAGCTGCTCCAAGCTTTGCTGCTGAAATCATAAGTATGCCTGTACCTGTTCCGACATCTAAAAAAGAATCCCCTTTTTTCAGATACTTTTCGATTATGTTTACGCACATACCGGTTGTAGGATGAGTACCTGTGCCAAAGGCCATGCCTGGGTCGATCTCGACGACTATTTCATCCTTCTCAGGATAATATTCTCGCCATGTCGGCTTAATGACTATCTTTCCGCTTATCTTTACCGGCCAAAAAAACTCTTTCCACGATTCAGCCCAATCTTCTTCATCAATCTCACGATAGACAATTCTGCATATAATGCCATTTTCTTTTTCCAGTCTGGCCGATTCTTTTTCTAAAATTCTGCATCTTTTGCCTTCCTCTTCATTTTTAGGAAAATAACCGGTTACAGCATAATGATCAGGCGCCTTTTTGGCTTCATCTGCCCAACCTTCTAATGGTTTAACATCCGGCTCCTCAACAACAACTCCCTGCAACCCTAATTCATAAAAAATATTTGAAATAATATCCGTAGCAAATCTCTTATCGTCAAAATCAAAAACAACTTTTGCTTCTATCCATTTCATGATATCGCATAGAGAATGAAAGTTATAAGTCTAAAATCGTATAGAATAGGTTACACAGGATTAGTTGAAGAAGCAGATAAATATGTATTCTTTAATCTTCGTAAAAACGGGAAATTAAAAATATTGCAAGAATACAAAAAAGAGGAATTTGATGATTACATGCATTTTATAGGCCTAATGGTTAAATTCATTCCTTATACATCCTTCCTTAAAGAACCTGTTGAAATCGAATCAATAACCATTGAGGAACTTGATAAGGCATTCTTGCTTATAGGGGCTCGAAGAAAATATTCAAAGAAATGAGGATGCATTTTTCTGCATTATTTCAAAGTCTCTCTCGCTCAAACCAGCACCGCATACAATGCGTTTTGCTTCTGCTCTATTAATCAAATCACCAGAATCATGTGCATCAGTGTTAATTACAAGCTTTGCACCGGTTTTCCGGGCAAGCCTTGCAACGTGTCCATTGGTCAGGGAATGCCCCTTGCGTGCTGATATCTCAAGAAAAATCCCTTTTTCTTTTGCTTTTAAAACTTCTTTTTCGGTGATCAGGCCAGGATGTGCAAGAACATCGATATCTGCTTCCAGAGCAGCGCTGTTAGTGCCGGGAGCAACTGGTTCGGCAATTGTTTCACCATGAACTATAATAATTTTTGCACCTAAAGAACGTGACTTTTTAGCGGTATCTGCAATTAAAGAAGGGGGAACGTGTGTAATTTCTATCCCCGGAATAACTTTTATGCTTACAACTTTATTGAGCTGTTCTGCTACGGCAACTATCCTTGGAATAATGAAGTCGATATTGGACAAATCACCATGATCCGTAATCCCTATTACTTTTAGCCCCGCAAACTCAGCTCGTCTTACAAGCTCAGATGGAATCAGGGCCCCGTCACTGAAAAATGAATGTGTATGAAGATCAATCATAGTTCGTTGCTCGTTGCTGGTTACTGGTTACTCGTTGCTGGTTGCTGGTTGCTGGTTACTCGTTGCTGGTTGCTGGTTGCTGGTTACTCGTTGCTGGTTGCTGGTTACTCGTTGCTGGTTGCTGGTTGCTCGTTGCTGGTTGCTTTGAGCTTTGAGCTTTCAGCTTTGAGCTTTTTTCAGCTTTGAGCTTTTCTATACCTCGTATTTCCCGAAATCTTCTGAAGAGAGTTTTTCAAGATAATCAGCCCACTTTTTTCCTTCTTTGCTCTTGTCTAGAGCTTCAGCGCCGCTATCTCCCTTTTTCGTTTTTTCGATAACC
>DAOVDN010000065.1 GCA_030669465.1 Desulfobacterales bacterium
AGCTTTGAGCTTTTCTATACCTCGTATTTCCCGAAATCTTCTGAAGAGAGTTTTTCAAGATAATCAGCCCACTTTTTTCCTTCTTTGCTCTTGTCTAGAGCTTCAGCGCCGCTATCTCCCTTTTTCGTTTTTTCGATAACCTTGTCATCTACATAAATAGGGGCGCGAAATCGAAGAGCAATGGCAATCGCATCGCTCGGACGGGCGTCCATACTGAAAGATCTTTCTTCAGAAATAAAATATATTCTGGCATAAAAGGTGTTATCCTTTAAATCGCATACTTCAATCTTGGATACCACAATATTTTGAATCTCAATAAAATTCTTGAAAAGATCATGGGTCATGGGACGGTCGAACTCAACATTCTGAAGGCTCGAAGCTATGGAAGTAGCTTCGAGCAGCCCGATCCATATAGGGATTGCCTGGTCATCTTCTTCTGACTTTAAAATAATAATCGGCGTATTCGATTCCGGATCCATGGTAAGGCCTGCTATGTTTACCTTATGCAGCATAACTCTCCTCTCCTTTCGTCCCCGTTCCACAAAGTGAATGAGAAAATGCTTTCTCAATTCTGACATTAACCATACTGCCGGCAAAGATTTCATCACACAAAAGAGAGTCATCATCATGGATAAAGTTTACTATCTTGTTCGATGATGTCCTCCCTGTCCACTGGACACCCTGATTGCCATCTTTCCGGAGTCTCGATGCCTGCTTCTTGCTTAAACCTTCAACAAGGACCGATTCTGTTGATCCAACAAGCGCTTTGTTTTTTTTGATTGTAAAATACTCCTGAATGTCCAGCAACTTTTGCAGTCTCTCTTTTTTTTCCGGTTCTGAAATCTTGTCTGAAAATGAGGCTGCCGGCGCGTTTGGACGGTCAGAATACTTAAACGCAAACAAACCATCATATTCCACTCTTTTTACCAAACTCAATGTTTCTTCAAAATCAGCCTTTGTTTCTCCTGGAAAGCCCACAATAATATCGGAAGTAATAGCAATATCGGGACAAATATTGCGCAATTTATCTACTTTTTCAAGGTACAATTCCCTGGTATATTTCCGGTTCATCCTTTTTAAAATCCTATTCGATCCGGACTGAACAGGCAGATGTATATGTTTACATAACTTTTCAAGGTTTTTAAAGCAAAAAATAACATCTTCCGAAAGATCCTTTGGGTGGGAAGTTGTGAATCTGACTCTAACAAGCCCGTCGATTTTATTAATAAGCGACAAAAGTTTGTGAAATGAACACAATCCGTCCTTTTTGCCAAAACTGTTCACATTCTGACCGAGAAGGGTAACCTCCCTCACACCGGATTCAACAAGAGAGCGGATTTCTTTAATTATGCGCCCAGGATACCTGCTTGTTTCTCTGCCCCGTACATAGGGAACTACACAGTATGTGCAAAAATTGTCGCACCCCTGCATAATGGTCACAAAACTCGTGACCTTCCCATTGCCTTGCGAATTTCCGACAGGCAGAAACTCATCTATTCTCTCTGACATTTCAACATCGACAATACGACATCTTTTTGACTCTATCTGCTCGATAATATGCGGCAAACGGCAAACAGCATGTGTCCCGAAAACAAGATCTATGTGTGGCAGACGCTTCAGGATCTTTTCACCTTCCTGCTGGGCCACACATCCACCGATACCAATGATAAGATCAGGCCTCTTTCTTTTCAGGCCTGAAAGACGACCCAAAAAACTGAAGGCTTTCTGCTCGGCCTTCTCTCTGATTGCACAGGTATTGACAATAATCAGGTCGGCCATCTCAAAAGATGAGGTCGTTTTATATCTTAATGGTTTTAATCCCCTTGCAATCTGCTGGGAATCATAAACATTCATCTGGCATCCGATGGTATTAATGTATAGATATTTTGTATCCATTAATCTTTTTCAGTATCATTCTATAAATTGGGGATAGCTCCCTACGTTGTGAAACCAGTAACGAGTAACGAGTAACATAGCGCTGTTTTGAGCCACAACTCCTTCAGCAATCACGGATCATGGAACCGTCCCATAAATTGTAATCTTCTTTATATCCTGCATCTCTATCCTGACATCTGCAAATGAAGATACGCCGTAGCAGGGTTTTTTCTTTTCCACGAAAATCTCAAGAACTTTTCCGTCTTTTAAATTTACCTTTGCCTTAACATCATCTTCCTGCAACAGAAAAAAAATCGAGTTTATCTTGTCAAAGTCAATTGATATGTCGGCCTTACCCAATTTTCCAATAAGATAAGTCTGACCGTCGTACGAAAACTTTTCAAGGTCAATTGACATGTCAGACTGGTCTACAAGTTTTACCTTATAGTTTTTTTCAGGCTCAGGAACATTAACAACATCGCTTTCTCCCATACTACCCATGCCAAGTGTAAAGAAACATAACAAAACAACAAGACCAAAATACCATTTCTTTTTCATTATGTCACCCCTTTTTCTATAGAACTATTACCAGAAATTTGGAAACTCATTTTTTATCTACGTCCAGACATTCCATATTCTGGAGCAAGGCAACCGTGTTGCCGTTTTTTCCGCCGACACGGTCGGCTCGCTCCATAATCACTGTAACTAAAGGCCGGTTTCCAAATTTCTGATTACAATTTTGCACGCGGTTCGATCATGATATCATTTTTAAGATCCTGCAAAATCATCTCTACATCTTCTTCGCACCCGGGAGAAATATGAAATGCCACAAAACCCGCGTCAGGATCGACTGTTGTTAACATTGCAATACCATCATAACCCTCAAAAATAAATCTTAAAAAGCAGATTTCTCTGCGATCAACACGGTAATATTTCTTTATAGTTTCCAATCTGAATCCGCTGCAGGTTTTGTTTATACTTAACTACCATTATATCAATTGGTTTTTCAATAAAAAATTCCGATTTGTGCGGTTAGATATTGGTTTTAGTGTTAGAGAAACAAAAAAAGAACTATCACGAAAGCACGAAAGATTGAAAGCACGAAAAAATGTTAGTGTTAGTAACTTGATTTCCGGGTTTTATTTCGTGTTTTCGTACTTTCGTGTTTTCGTGATTAATTTTGAATAGTTTCTTAACCGAAATTCGGCCAAAGATAAGAAATAAGATTTTGGTGTTGTTCAAATTCCCGATATAGGATATATGCCCTTTTCATGAAAAAACACTGGCAACTCCTGCAACCTGATATTAAGTCAGTCGAAAAAATCTGCAAAATTCTAAAATGCAGCCCTGTCACAGCAAGTATCCTGGTAAATCGTAAAATTGTTTCCGAAGAAGATGCCTTCTGCTTCCTTAACCCTTCACTTAACAATATACGCCCGCCGTTTTCCATAAAGGATATGGATACCGCTGTCGGTCGTATCTTCACCGCTATAACAAATAATGAAAAAATTTTAATCTTTGGCGATTATGATGTTGATGGAATTACCGCAACAACAATTCTTTTCGAATTTTTCCGATATGCAGGAGCCGACGTATTATACTATATTCCTCACAGGATAAAAGAAGGATACGGCCTGCAAACCAGTCACATAACGGATTACGCATTGCCAAACCGAATAAATCTTATAATCACAGCAGACTGTGGGTCAGGCAGCCATAATGCCGTAAAAACAGCAAAGCAGGCAGGAATAGATGTAATAGTAACAGACCACCACGAAATACCAGAAAAACCGCCCCAGGCGGTCGCTGTTGTGAATCCAAAACGCTCTGATTGCACCTCCGGCTTTGATAGCCTTGCAGGCGTTGGCGTGGCCTTTTATCTTCTAATCTGCCTGCGAAAATACCTGCGTGACAAGAATTTCTGGCATAAGAAGCAAGAGCCTAATCTAAAAAGTCTTTGCGATCTTGTAGCCCTTGGAACCGTGGCTGATATGGTTCCCCTTGTTAACGAAAACCGGATATTGGTAAAAACAGGACTTGAAATAATCAACTCGACTGACAGGCCGGGCATAAAGGCGCTGATAGAAGCGTGCAAAACAATCCGTCCCGGACAGACTGCAGATACAGAGGATATTGCCTTCAGGCTGGCGCCTCGATTAAACGCTGCAGGAAGGATAGACCATGCTTTACGCGCTGTCGAACTTTTAACAACAAAAAATTTTGAGACCGCAAGACAAATCGCCGCATCGCTCAACAGCATGAATACAAAAAGGCAGGGCATCGAAAAAAAGATACTTGAGGAAATCTTAATATATTTAAAGGAAAATCCGCACCTGCTCAAAAAAAACACTCTGGTCTTATCGCATCACGACTGGCACGAAGGGATTCTTGGAATAGTGGCATCCAGGATAGCAAAAAAATTTTTCCGTCCTGTAGTGCTTATTTCAACAAAAGATGGTGTTGGAACAGGATCAGGCAGAAGTATACCGGGGCTTGATCTTTATGACGGGCTTTTGAATTGTTCCGGCGATCTTGAAAGGTTTGGCGGTCATTCAATGGCTGCAGGGCTGAAAATAAAGACAAAAAACATAGATCGATTTCAGCAACACTTTGAAAATACTGTTCAAAAAATGATCCACCTGATGGGAGATGATCTCATACCGGTAATTTCCATCGATTATGAGCTGGATTTTGACGATATTTCAGATGAATTGATCGACGAGCTTGAATCCCTAAGCCCGTTCGGCACAGGCAATCATGAACCGCTTTTTATGGCTAAAAATGTCAGGGTCTTATCTTCAAAAATCGTCGGCAAAAATCACAGGCGTATGACTTTAAAGCAGGCTGATTCCGTAAAAGGGAAAACCTTTAATGCAATTCATTTCAACGTCAACACCGGCAAGCCTATCAAGGAAAACTTCGATAAGCTTGCATTCCGGCTGCGCTGGAACTGCTGGAACGGCAAAAGAACAGCACAAATTATTATTGAAGAAAATACAACCTCTTAATTGCACCCTACCCTGCCCGGTCGAAATTTTTGAATTGACTATTTTTTTAAAATTTAGTATAAAAGAAAATTTAGTTCGCATTGCTCACAATTGGTTGAGTGGTTGATTAGTCGAGTGGTTCAAGGACCCTTACAACCCGACGACTCGACTAATCAACTACTCGACTAAAGTCGCAGGAATTTCAATAAGTTGTAGAAATTCCGAGACGTGATTATGTCATGGGGATGTAGCTCAGTTGGGAGAGCGCAGCGTTCGCAACGCTGAGGTCAGGGGTTCGATTCCCCTCATCTCCACCACAATCTTTAGTCTGGTAGATTATGAAACGGATATCTGAAGTTAACCGCAAGACAGAAGAGACAGAAATCAATGTTAAGCTGAATTTAAGCGGTAAGGGCGAGCATGGGATATCTACAGGGATTCCCTTTTTTGATCACATGCTGACTCTTTTTGCTGTTCATGGCTTTTTTGATCTGTTCATAGATGCCAGGGGAGATCTTGAAGTCGATTTTCACCACACGATTGAGGATGTCGGGCTTGTATTGGGTGATGCCTTTGATAAGGCTCTTGGTGACAGAAAGGGTATAAAGCGATACGGCCATGCTGTTACTCCAATGGATGATGCTCTGACCTCTGTTGCCATTGATTTGTCAAAACGCCCTTTTCTTGTTTACAATGTTCCGCATACTGTTGCTGCGGGGGGAAACTCTTTCACTTGTCTTGCCAGGGAATTTTTTAGGGCATTTGCGATCAGAGGTGGCATGAATCTTCATATTAATGTATTTTACGGTGAAAACGAACATCATATTATTGAATCAATTTTCAAGGCTGCCGGCAGAGCTCTGGATCAGGCCAGTTCTTTTGATGAACGTATAGCAGATGTCCGATCTACCAAAGGTACTTTTTAGGAACTATAACAAATCCTTCCAATTCTATTATGCTCAAAATAAAACTCTATAAAAAAAAAGCCGCATTATTCAGGAACGTGAAAATCGGTCTTTTTGCATTTATATTTTTATTATCTGCCTGCAAACCACATGTAATAACCCCGGAAACCACTTCTGCGCCTTTTAGCATAAAAAAACTCCTGGTTTTACCTTTTAAAGACATGTCAGATGTATATGGAGAAAATATAACTGTCAGATGTCCTTTGTGCGGCAACATTTTTGTAACAGGAAATGTAGCTGAAGGCGCAGGTGATATTCTGACAGAGCACCTGATTACTCTATTAAAAAGCAGCACAGATTTTAATCTGATACCTTCTGGACAGGCTCAGGGAGTTCTCTCAGGAGATGAAAATAGATTGTCGGAACTGGATCTTTTAGTTGAAACTGGGCGTGCTCTTAAGGCTGATGCAGTAATGGTAGGTCATATTTATCGTTTCAGAGAGCGAATTGGAACCAGATATTCAGTTGATTCGCCTGCTTCCGTTGCATTTGATATCCATCTTATCAGTGTGAAAAACGGCCGCATCTTGTGGGTAGATCATTTAGATGAAACACAACGTTCGTTAAGTGAAAACCTTTTTCAGCTCGGCACATTTTTAAGAAGAAAAGGGACCTGGATTACCGCAGAAGAGATGGCGATTTCCGGTCTCGAAGATATGCTTCAAAC
>DAOVDN010000068.1 GCA_030669465.1 Desulfobacterales bacterium
CTGACACCGAAATTGTCCTTGTCCCATGACCAATAGATTATAAAAGCCTTTCCTTTTACGTCTTTTAAATTGACAAAACCCCAGAACCTGCTGTCATAACTATGGTCTCTGTTGTCTCCCATCATAAAAAGGGAATTTTCAGGCACGATAACCGGTCCGAAATTATCCCTTGGCTGCATGATTGCCGGGATTATGTGAGGATCTGTATGAATACCATAACCAGCGCCATGATTAAGGCGTTCGTGGTTTATATAAACCTCTTTGTCACGGATTTCAACCACGTCCCCTGCAACACCTATTACCCTCTTGATAAAATCCTTGTCAGGGTCCTCGGGAAACCTGAAGACTATAATGTCTCCGCGTTTTGGGTTTTTGACCGGAATAATTGTTGTCCGCAGAAATGGAATCTTTACCCCATAAATAAATTTGTTAACCAGGATATGATCTCCAATCTGGAGGGTCTGCTTCATGGAGCCTGATGGAATTTTAAATGCCTGAACCACAAAAGTGCGTATAAATAAGGCAAGTAAAATCGCCAGAAGGATTGCTTCGATATTTTCCCGAAGAAAGCTCTTTTTTTTCGTGATATCCTTTTTCGATGAATTATTTGATTTCAAAGTTTATGCTAGCGCCTTTCGTTGTATAAAAACAAGTGAGCTAAAGTGCCTAAAGTTAAGGAATTCTGCCATTTTATATCTGCCTGCTGGCAGGCAGATAGGTTCCTTTTATGCATGAAAAGCAATTTTTTCTTCATAGAAAAACCTAAGCAGTATAGTTGATTACAACTCTTAAAACAAGATTGCTGAAAACTCCTGCTGCTACGTCATCCAGGACAATGCCTGCTCCACCGGAAAGTTTTCTTTCCAAAGATCGAATTGGAAACGGCTTTAAGATATCAAAAAACCTGAATATCAAAAAACCGGCTCCGGCGGAAATTGCGTTAAAAGGCAAACCAAGAAATGTTACCACAATACCTGCGATTTCATCAATTACAATACAGCCGGCATCTTTTTTCTGCAATATTTTTTCACAGTGATGCGCTATCCATATGGCAAAGAAAATAAATATTACTGTGCAAAGGACAGCAGCCGGCAACTCGATTTTAGATAGAAGAAAACAAAGAGGGAGCCCCACGATAGTTCCAAACGTGCCGGGGGCAAAAGGGATGTTCCCAATAAAACAGCCGGTAGCAAGGAACACGACAGTTCTCTCTTTAAAATTCATGGCCCGTTTCTATAGGTTGGCATATTTTTTGTCAAGGCATTGTTAGTGCAACTTCTTTTGCTATAGTGTTGTATACGATTCTTATTGGAATGTTCTTTTCAAGAGCGATCTTTTTGCAAACCTCGTACTCTGGTACAATTCTGAAACTTCCGTCCAGTTGCTGAATTTTCTTTGCCTGTATCGTTCCGTAGGTGGTTTTCACATTGATCTGTTTACGGGCAAGCACGGCTCTTTGGACATTATAATATCTTACGCCAATGGATGTGCTTTCTGATAAAATACGCTCGATTACTGCTGTTTTCCTGTTTTCTCTGCACAGAACCTGTACCATCGTGCCTGGTCTGTTTTTCTTCATAAAGACAGGGATCCAGTAAACATCGAGAGCGCCGTCTTCAAACAGGCGATCCATCATGAACCCGAAGACTTCCGGGTTCATGTCATCAATGCATGTTTCGATCACTACCACCCTCTCATTTTCATTACCAGGCAACGTTCCGGTAATAATCCGCAGCAGATTTGGTCTGGATTCAATCTCGTGCTTGCCGGCACCGTAGCCGGTTTTTTGAATGATCATATCCGGCATTCCGCCAAAGGATTCCGCAAGAACAGCTATGATGGCCGCACCTGTTGGGGTCACGAGTTCATATGGAATTCCTGAGCCATAAGCAGGAATGTTTTTAAGAATTGCGAGTGTTGCGGGAGCAGGAACAGGCAAAGTTCCATGCCGGCATGAGACAAAGCCGGTTCCAAGAGGAATCCTTGAAGCCGTTATCTTTTTTATGCCCAGATATTCAACACAGAGAGCCGTGCCGGCAATATCTACTATAGCATCAATGCCTCCGACTTCATGAAAATGGACTTTTTCTAAAGGGCATCCGTGTATTCCGGCTTCAGCATTTGCAAGCCTTTCAAAAATTTCAAGGCTCATCGCCTTTGTGTTTTGTGATAATGAACTGCTCGTGATCAAGGTTACTATCTCGGCATAATTCATTGATTTCACATCATTTGCCACATCAACCCGGACACTTTTAGCCTTAATTCCATTGCGGAAGATAGATGTAACCGACAAATCAAAACCCGCTAATGGGATCTTGCAAAGAGCGTCCTTCAGCCATTTTACAGGCACTCCAAGGTCAATAAAAGCTCCTAAGGTCATATCGCCGCTTATACCGGAAAAACAGTCAAAATAGGCCAGCATGCTTTGTTTTCTCCTATAGACTTTCAGATAAATAATTTCACTGCGTTATCAGTCGAAATCCTCGACGACGTACAAATCAGTACGCCTTACTCGGATTTCTCTTTCTAGCCTTGTGAAATGAATTATCTGAAAGTCTACATAAGTAAGAGTTGCGGACAAAATTATTGACAAAAAAATTATATACGCCTATCTTGCAAACCGCAAAACGGAAGTGCGCAGTTCACTGGTGGGGCTCCCGGACTTCAAATCCGGTGTGGGGCGCTAAAACCGTTCCGGGTGGGTTCGATTCCCATGCACTTCCGCCATTATTGGTCATTGGTCATTTGTCATTAACTCAAGACAAAACCCTGCATAAGCCCAGCTTCACAGAACCATCCGACCTACGTTTTACATTAATGACATTGAATAATAAATGACAACGGATGAGAATGGAGCACGGACAAACAAGTTTGTCCATGGCACCCTTGATGACAAATGACAAATGACCAATGACAAATGACCAATGACAAATGACCAATGACAAATGACCAACTACAACTCGAATGTCATATCGCTTCCTACAGCAAAGCATTCAAGGTTATGACCCTTTTCAACTATGATTTGCTTGCAGGTTTCAACTATTTTGTCCATTTCACGATCCGTCCTTTCCTGATTTAAATGAAACAGTCCCAATTTTTTGACGCCGGCTTCAAAGGCAAGATCAAGGGTATCTGTATATACAGAGTGCCCCCATTCTTTTCTGGTTTCATATTCTTTTGGAGTGTACTCAGCATCATGAATAAGGAAATCCGCACCGGAACAAAAATCTAAATAGGCTTTATATGGCAGACCTCCGGGATGGACAAAACCGAGCTCATTGTCTGTAAGAAAAACAAAAGACTTGCCGTCTTCAATAAATTTATATCCGCTGCCTTTGTCAGGATGACTGAGAGGAATAGGTATTACTGTTACAGAGCCTATTTTAAATTGCGTGGGAGATCCCTCTTCGTAAAATATTTTTGCCTTTAAATCAGAATATCTTACAGGGAAGTTGGGGGGGGCCATGACCTTGGGAATCATGTTTTTCACGTATTTACTTGGAAAAGGATGTCTGTGTATCCGAATTTCTGTACGCTTAAGATAGAGAGGCTTGAAAAAGGGAAACCCCATTAAATGGTCCCAATGGGCATGAGTGAAGATGAAATCATATTTATAGCGCTTTTCCTTGATTAATTTGTTTCCAAGTCTTCGAATTCCGGTTCCGGCATCAATGATTATTATATCATCATTTTTTGTCCTGATTTCAATGCAGGTAGTATCACCGCCATACTTGATATAATCTTTGCCTGAAACGGGAATCGAACCTCTTGATCCCCAGCACGTAATATACATTTTTTAACCTTTCAAGTTACAAGTAACCAAAGTTAAGGATGCCGGCGGGATATGCGCATTATTCCACTTTAACTTTCAGGCAACTGGCCTAACCACCATTCCATGGGGTCAAGTAATGTGTAGCCCATCTTTTCAAGCTTTCTTTTAACAGGAGCCACATTTTGAGTCAGAAGATAAGGAAAAACAGCCCGTTTTCCTTCTTCCCAATATCTGGCAACAAGGATACTTCCGAAGGATATCTTTTCCTCGGTTATGGCATCAACAATTTTTTTCATCTGTCCCATCTTTTGTTCCGCAATAATGCACAAAAGCACTCCTGGTTCTCCTATGCCCATGACATTAACAAAGGCGGCTAAAAGATCGCGGACAGAAATAATACCTTTAAGCTTGTTTTGCTCGTCTACAACCGGAAGGGCTCCGACACGTATTTTCTGAACAAGCAGAAGGGCGTCCTGAATGGTATATGATAGAGAAACCGTAACAGGATCTATCGTCATTATATCCTTTATTTTGAACTCCGAAAGACCTTTGGTTTCTTTTCCGCTCTCATAAGCCTGTAAAAGTCTGGATGGCAAAGCGCTTCTTATATCACGATCCGTAACGATCCCAACTAAAAGATTATTCCTTCCTACCACAGGAAGATGGCGTATACGGTGTTTAACCATCTTATCTTTTGCTTCATAAATATCAGCGTCTTTGTCAATGGTGATAACCTTTCTGGTCATCGATTGGCTGACAAACATTTTACCCTCCAATACTTAGATGTTTCTGTTTTCCCTTTATTCATCCAATAAAATTTTAACATGGTTCTTTGCCAGTTCAGGAAGGCGCTTAAGTGAGTACCCTCCCTCAAGAACGGAAATCAACCTTCCGTTTGAGTGCCTGTCCGCCATTTCTACTACTTTTTTCATTATCCACGAAAAGGCTTCTGTTGAAAGCTTGATATCTGACATATCATCATCGACATGAGCGTCAAAGCCAGTCGATACAATGATTACTTCAGGCTCAAATGTTTCAAAGGCTGGGACAAGTTTCTTTTCAATAAGATCCTTGTACTCGCTATCCCCGCAACCAGGCAACATCGGAGAATTTATGGTAAATCCTAATCCTTGCCCGGTTCCCTCTTCAAATTCACGCCCTGTGCCGGGATAAGCAAATGACGGGTGCTCATGAATTGAGTAATAGAATACAGAAGGGTCTTGCTCAAATGCGCTCTGCGTGCCATTACCATGATGAACATCGAAGTCCACGATCCCGATCCTTTTTACGCCACATTCGTTTTGAAGGTATCTAGCCGCAATTGCTACATTGTTGAAAAAACAGAACCCCATTGCTTTGTCGGTTTCAGCATGATGCCCGGGAGGTCTTACAGCACAGAAAGCATTATCAATTTCGCCGTTCATGACAAGTCTGGCGGCATCAAGGATGCCGCCAACTGCCAGCATTGCGGTTTCAAAAGTTTCGGGACATATCTGGTTGTCCGGATGATCAAACTCAGAGATTCCTGAAAAGCAAGTTTCTTCAAAGCGTTTAATATATTTTATATTATGAACAGCTTCGATCCACATTTGATCTGCATAGCTTGCCTTGATCATACTGAGTTTGGAAAGAAGGCCGCCATCCCTTATTCCATTATAAACAGCCTGAATTCTTGCAGGTGCTTCAGGATGGTAAGGACCGGTATCATGAAGAAGATATCTTTCATCATATAAGAAGCCTGTTTTTCTCATAATTTTCTCTTTAGATTGCGGTTAGGGACTCAAAAATCTTGTCAAATAGTACAAACGATGCAATAACAGCCTTATTGTTATCAGGCATCTCTATGGTCGGACGCCCCTTCAAATCATATTCGTATACTGTATTATCCTCAGGTATTGTTCCTGCGAGCTCAAGACCCTCATTTTTAATCATATCAAGAACCGCAGCAGACGGTGCTTCCTTTATCTGATTTATAACAAGATAGCTTTTACCTACTCCTATATTAAGACTCTTTGCCAGTTTATTGATCCTTATGGCCGTCTGAAGCCCGCGTCGGGATGTGTCCGAAACAATAAGGAGAATATCAACATTTCTTGTAGTCAACCGGCTGATATGCTCCATCCCGGCTTCATTATCCATAACTATATAAGGATAATTGCCTGTCAATCGTTCCAGAAATCCTGCAAGGAGATTATTTGCGGCACAGTAGCAGCCCGCCCCTTCAGGCTGTCCCATAACTATAAGATCATATCCTTCGGCTTCAACAATAGCCTGGCTCAGCTTCATGGACATGAATATATCCTTGGTCATGCCGCTGGGAACCTTCCCTTTTTTCATCTCCTCGCGGGCATTTCCAAGTGTATCCGCAACTTCAAGGCCGAGCACCTCATTCAGATTAGCATTAGAATCAGCATCTACTGCGAGAATAGGGGTCTTTCTCTTCATTAATAAATACTTAATGAGCATGCCGGCCAATGTGGTCTTTCCTGTGCCTCCTTTCCCTGCCATAGCAATTGAAAAGGGTATATTATCTGCTCTTTTTTCCATAAAGTTTCAATTCATATCACAAATACTACGATATTTAAA
>DAOVDN010000122.1 GCA_030669465.1 Desulfobacterales bacterium
GGACTCGAACACAGATCACAGGCAACGTATATGGGGCGCGGTTCGTTCGGAGATAGAGGGGGGTCACCTTGTGCGCCAGGTTCCTGCTGTCGACGCTTGGCGTCCTTCCAGTCTTTACACCAACCGCGGGCTGTTTCGCGAGTGCAACCATTTTCAATTGCGAAATACAGATAATATTCCAGGTCTGCTATATCCGAGATGGGCCAGAGCTCTTCTGCAACGGTCATAGAGATGTGTCTTTTATGCACTGCTTCCCGCAGTACCGGAGGCATTTTGAGCAAGTCCATACGTCTTCTTACAACGACAACGGTTTTCCCTACCTTTTGAGCTACCTGGTCAACAGTCATTCCATGGTCATTAATCAGTTGAACGTAGATAGTTCCCTCTTCAATCGGCGTAAGGTCAACACGTGCAAGGTTTTCCGATGCACGCGCCAGGGCAGCTTTATGGTCGCTAAGTTCCCGGACTATACAGTTAATTGTAAGCGCTTGCAATTTCCTATGTGCAAGATAACGTCGATGTCCGGCTACTATCTCATAACGAGATTCGACCCGCCTTACTATGATCGGCTGTAACAAGCCGATTTCTTTGATTGATTGGGCGAGCTCGTTGACAAGAACATCATCGATTTCGAGCCTATCTATTGTCTTGGGCTCATCAATAAGATTCATCTCTATCTGTTCAATCTTCGGATTTAAGTTGTTCGTCATCAAACAATCTCCTGATAATTAATTTGTCTCCCCAGTGATCTTCGACGACCACATGGGTAACAGCATCCCAGCGTTTCGCAAGGATGATATCCCGCGGAACAACGATTCGGAATGCCCGATTTGTTCTATCGGCTTTTACGATATGTTTAGACATGCCGGAGATATACCAATTTGACAAATTGGAGTCAAGTATTTTATGTACGAAGCGGAAAATTTGCGGCTGCAGACGGTTAACTCATCACATGAGTTAACCGTCCGCGGGCGGACGGCCGGAAAGCTGGAAAATGCGAAGTGCCTGAAATTGGGCGTCTGCTCCAGAGTGCAGTGTTTGTGCACACAAATATACAGTATGTTATATGTATACGAGCGAACCCCGTTAAGGATTCGCTTCGCTCAGTCAATTTGAACGAAAATGATTCGCTTCGCTCAACCAATAGAGACAAAAATGAGTCGCTTTGCTCCACTGATGAAACAGACACCATCTTAACGACCGGAAATGATTTTTGAAGCAGGCACATTATAAAATCAGATATCAAGCAGATAAAATCACGGCGAGAGAGGGAATTGCACTTCGCATACCAAAATTTTTTAAAACAGACACGACCGAGAAAATAATATAAATCTCACGTGACGAAAAAAGCACTCCGTACAGAGTACAACGCCCAGGATTGAGGAACTCAAGAAACACGTATTCACTCTGATCAAAGTTGTTGTCTTGGAAAACCGGTGAAGATGACCAGTTTATCGGTGAAGATCATAGGTTATAAGTGTGTGATATAGTTAGTTATTGTTTATCCATGTGGTGAATTTCAACGGTTCCTGGAAAGAGGCAGGATAAGAGCTTGAATTCGGCTAAAATATGCTTTGTAAGTTGTTGATATTGTTGATAATAAAATGTTTCACGTGGAACGGTTCTTGGCATGTAGGTTGCAGTATATATGATTAGATCGGCAATTATGCCGGTTAACAATCAGCTTAAAGAGGAGGTAAAGGTGGAAAATACGTTAAAAGTAATAGAGTACTCGGATTTATACGACAATCCGGATCTGCAGGGAACACTCAATGCTCTGTTAAGAGGTGGGTATATTAAATTGCATGCGGTTCGAGGGACTTGTCTTATAGTAAGCGGAAATGCATGTATCTGGAAGAAATCAGAGGTGAAGGAGGTGTTGAGATAATGGAGTTTATTAAGATATTTACGTTATTACCGCCGGCGCTGGACGCTTGTCAGATTTGCGCAACAAAGCATGACCCGGAGCAACCACACAATAAGGATTCTTTGTATTATCAGCTTAGTTTCCGTGAAGACAATGGGCGCTGGCCAACTTGGGCGGATACGATGGCGCATTGTACAGAGGACGTAAGAGAGGCATGGAAAAAAGAACTAATAAAACGAGGTGTCTGGGAGGGATGATGAGAGTAAGAATTGAGGGGATCGTGTATAATACGGAAACGGCAAGGGCGGTCGGGAGCAGGGAAGACGTTGTTAATGTTTGGCCGGATGATTCTTATACAGAAACATTATATCGTAGGAAAAATGGCAAGTTTTTCCTGCTGATTAATGGAAGCGCGCTTGTGAAGGGGCTGGAGCACCCGGTCAAGATATATGTCGATGGTGAAGATATTTTGCCGTTGAGTGATTTGCACGCCAGGATGTGGATGGAAGATCATGGCCAGGGGAAATTGTTGGAAAGGTACTTTCCGGAAGATTATGAGGGAGGAAGTCATGAGTGAAGAAAGTGTAATACGGGCGCTGAAAGCGTCTAATGAAGGGAAGCAAGAGTTGATTGATGATTGTCTCAAAGAAATTGGGGAAAAGAGGACTAAGATTATACTCCTGGAGGAAACCGTAAAAAGATATCAGGTTTATAATCATAATAAATACTTGATGGTACTGAAGTTAAAGGGCCTGCTGGAAAAGGAAAGGAGGTTGAGAGAAGTGAAGAGAAAATAAGCGGGTTGACAAATTGAGATAAAAAAAGGTATGGGGGAAATTATGATAAGTAAAATCCACATACCTTTTTTTATAGAGAAAAAACTATGAATAACGCGAAGATGGGTATTTTAATTACACTTCTTAGCTGCACAAGTCAAGGGAAAAATCACTATTCTAAAGTTTGTACTGATAAAATTATCAGGCTGTTAGAGAAATTCCATTCCATTACTGTCAAAAGGCGTTGGATTTTTCAGTGTATGCGGGATCTGGAGGACGCGGGATTGATCAGCCGGAAACAGCGCTATAAACACGGAGATAGTGGCTTAATAAGGCAGATGTCGTCGATAACTTCGTTTACAATCAAAGGCGCTTCCTTCCTGGTGAAGAAAAGAGTTTCCGGGTCGGTATTGATGTTAAAGCGGATAATTGCATGGATAAAAGGGCAGGATAAACGCTGGCCTAAAAAGTCAGATATCCAGGATGATGGTTGGTGGCCGGATGACCCACGGCAAATGGAGGCGCTAAAGAAGATGATGGGGGGGATAGGGAAAGCTGTCACCTGATTTGTAGTAATATTGATTATTTAGCGCTGAGATATGGCGCCTTTTGTAGGGAGTGCACTCCGGGTTTTCCTGGGCTGCAGTCGGGTTTATACCAGAGTGCACTCTGGTTTTTATCAGGCTGCACTCTGGTATAAACACGGCGAAATTGACTGGTGATTTTCACCGGTAAGTGGTGATTTTCACCAGTTGGTTCTGAAATCAATTTTTTGTCTGCGACGCTTTTTGTCACGGGGGGTTTTGGCCAGGTGAGTTTAATTGATTTTGTAAAAAGGTATTATTATAGTGAGATCGAAAAAGTGACGCTTGAGCGGATACAAAGAGGCACGGCTCCGGATTTTGCCAGGCACCAGTCTGAACAGATCATAGCAAATAGGAGGCGTAAAGAATATGCTGATAAAAGCGGGGGTTGATATTTCGCGGTTGCGGTCGGAGATTCGGAAAAAGCTGTTCCGGATTCAGCTTTGTCTTTGTGATAGTAAGAATGCAGAGTTGATTATTACATCGACTTATGAGGGTACGCATAGTCCAGGAAGCCTGCATTATGCTAACCTTGCTATTGATATACGATTGCCGAGTAATCCTAAGGAGGTGGTAACATGTCTGAAAAAGACACTTGGCGATAAATATGACGTGGTGCATGAGCGCAATCATATACATATCGAGTACGATCCGAAATATTAAGACCACAAGATGTTGTGGTGTTCCGGACACGATCACGAACCCTAAACCACAAGATGTTGTGGTTTGGGGTTTTTTTGTTTGACAGGGCGCAAGATATGTGCCATGGCTGAAAAATATAAGGTGGGCGCTATTATAGTATTAATCTAAACAGAGGAGGCTACATCATGGCAGAAATTAAGAGTATGGCGGCGATTCGTGACAAATGGACACGAGTTACTCCCGGACGGACTGAAGACTACAAGTTGGGCATAAAGAATCCCAGGCGGGATTGGGAGAAAGAGACAGCGGCTGCGAAAGACAACTGGAAAGCTGGTATTGATGCTGCAGCGGCTAAGGACCTGTTTGGGAAGGGTGTTGCCAAGGCGGGCACGAAGAAATGGCAGGATAAAGCCCTGGCAAAAGGGCCTGGTCGGTTTGCCGAAGGTGTCTATATTGCCGGGCCGGATTATGAGACCGGTTTTAAACCTTATCGCGATGCGATCGAGAAGGTTGATCTTGGACCCAGATTTCCCAGGCGTGATCCTCGGAATCTTGACAGGGTGAAACGTGTTGTTACGGCTCTAATCGAGGAGAAATTGGGAGCATAACGGAAGGTTGACAGATGGATATTAACACAATAATGATGATTGTTTCAGCGCTGTTAGCTATATCTGAAGGTCTGTCATTAATCCCACGTTTCAGAAGCAACGGGGTTTTTCAGATCGTTGTCAATATGCTAAAATGGCTGGCAACGAAACCACGAGATAAGGAGGAGTAGGACAATGAACACAAGAATTGCAACCATACTTTCGAAAGAAGACCTGGGTGCGAGCGGTACCAAGGTCATTGACCTGAATATCCTCGACATCATTTCGAGGATCATGGTCATATTCAAGGCGAAAAATGGAAGTGACGGTATTTC
>DAOVDN010000093.1 GCA_030669465.1 Desulfobacterales bacterium
AGCTTGCGTTCGAGATCCTTGTGTACAGATAGCATTCGGCGTAAGCGAACAAAGGCGCGCATAATTTCGATATTAACCTGCACAGCACGCTTGCTTTTCAGAACACTTGAAAGCATTGCAACCCCTTGTTCTGTAAAAGCATAAGGTAAATATTTTGAATGCCGGCCCTTCTCTAAGATTCCAAAATGGAATCTTAGAGATTTATATTCTTCCGCTGTCAATTGAAACATAAAATCATTCGGGAAACGATCAATGTTGCGTTTCACGGCTTTATTTAAATTCCCAGTAGTAACTCCATACAATTCCGCAAGATCACTGGCCAATATTACCTTATGCCCACGTATGAAAAGGATAATGTTTTCAATTCCATCAACCGGAATAACTCCATTTTTACTCATGAATGCTCCTTTTATTCTCCCCAGATCTCACAGATTTTGTCCTTTATCTTTTTCTCAAAAATCTCAATTAGCTTTTTATTCGCATCCACAAGCTTTTGCTCGGCTTCGATTTCAGCGACGATTTTTTCTTGGGTTTCCAACGGTGGTAGGGAGATTTGTTTCGTTTGATAAACATCATTTCTGTTTAGTCCTGGAACAGCCCCACCTCCTTTTAATAAAGTTAAGTTCATTTGTTTCAATATGTAATACAGAAATTTGAAGTCGATTCTTATTTTGTCTTTTATGGCTATGTAATAAGTTGTGTCTATTGGGAAGCAGTTTTCATCAAACCAGACAACTTCCCCGGCAGATCCTTTTCTGCCTACAATAATAGCTGGCCCTTTAATAAGATAAGAATCGTGCCAACCCGTTATTCCGTTGGAACCTACTACTGGAAATGGCCCCGGTTTCCTTTTCTCTTTTGGCAAACTCGCACCATATTCCAAAGTACACATATTAGAAAATTCAACCATTAGCCAATCGGGATCGATTTTGATTGTTGGTTTGTAGTTCTCGACGACCTGTTTCGCGCCGTCAATGATTTTCTGATAACCGTCCAGTTCCACTACAATCTTTTCCTGAACTTCTAATGTTGGGAGGGGGATGCTCTTACACACCAGTTCTTTATAATGACGACTATAACCAAGATTCTTTATTTCAATGTTCTGCAATAGAAAATATAAAAATTTTGGATCAAGGTTATCATGAGGGCTTAATATCTTTACGCCATCAGCTCCAAGCACGAAGTCAAAATCAATATACTTGAAAATTCGTGTATGGTCTCCGAAAATAACTACTGGTCGTTCAACTGCATAAAGGCAATCTTCATCATTCCAGTATCCAGCAATATATTGTTCTGACTGATCAATTATTGGATATTTTCCTGTCGGCAAGAAATCCGCTTTTTTTATTTTTTGAGGATATTTAACTTTTTCCAACACCTCCCCCAACTCTACCATCGGCCACTTCACATTGGCATAACTGATAGCCTCCCTATACCTGTCTCCGGAAAGGTTGTAATCTCCGGATTCGGCGATTTTTTCTTTGCTGACTATGTGAGCAATTGTCTTGTCAGCTTCATCAAGGCCAAAAGTCTTGCCTTTTGCAATTGCCTCTTTCCATGCCTTGACGATTTTCAGAGCCTGGGGCAGATCGTTTTTATCAATGGTTCTGCGCTGGGCACCGAGATCAAAGCCGTCGTTTGACACCTTTACGAAAAGGATTTCACCAGTCTTTTTAGCCAGAGTTTTGTCCATTATCAGAATGCTTGTTTTGACACCTGAGTATGGTTGAAAAATTCCGGCGGGCAGAGAAATGACCGCGTACAAATAGCCTTCGTCCACCAACATCTTGCGCAGGTTTTTATAGGCATTCTGGGACTGGAAGATGATGCCTTCGGGAACAATCACGCCGGCCCTGCCGTGAACGTTAAGGTGTTCCGCAATGTAGTCCACAAAAAGAACTTCACTCCGTTTGGCCTTTATAGTGAAACGGGAATGGGGCCGGATTCCGCCCTTTGGCGACATGAAGGGCGGATTGGCCATAATCACGTCATACCGCTCATCCCAGCGGTCTTCGCTGGTGAGCGTGTCGTATTCATAAATTGATGGATTTGCAAAGCTGTGCAGATACATGTTGACCAGAGACAGGCGCACCATGTCCGGGGAGATGTCATAGCCGCAGAAATTAGCCATAAGCCGGCCTTTATCGTCGGTGGTCAGGAGGTCGCCTGGACGGTTTTTTGTATTTTGACGAAGGATGTGTTTGTATGATGAGATCAGGAATCCGGCTGTGCCGCAGGCTGGATCCAGAACAGTATCCTCTTTGGCGGGTTCTACAATTTCCACGATGAAATCAATGACATGCCGCGGGGTACGAAACTGCCCGGCGGCGCCCTGACTACTCAGAACGGAAAGCAAATACTCAAAAGCATCCCCCAGGCGTTCGCTGTGGTCATAGGCAAAGCCGTTTATTTCCTTTAAAAAGAGATTTAGTGTTTCCGGGTCTCTGTAGGGCAAAAACGCACCTTTGAAAATATCCCTGAAAAGCTGAGGAATATTTTCGTTTATATTCATCTTCTCTATTCCCTCAGCATAGAAGATAAGACGTTCGTGTCCCCCAAGTTTGCTGTCCAGCAGGCGGCTCCAGGCATACTGTTTGAATTTGCCTGTAAAAAAAGTGGGCTTGCCTCCGAGTTCCTCGGTTTGATTGTCCATGTCATCCATGAACTTGTAGATCATGGCGATGGTTATCTGTTCTACCTGTGATTTTGGGTCAGGGACCTTACCCACAAGGATATCACGCGCGGAATCTATCCGCTTTTTTGTTCCATTATCAAGCATGTTTTAGTCTTTTATTAGAATTTTACAAAAATGTGTTCAGGGAAACGTAGTCCTTTACATATTCAGGTATTACATTTCGCCACTCTTCAAGGTCCTTCAGATCGGCAATAGTCACCTTGGGGTTGGTGGCAAGACGATTGTATTCTTTCTTCTCTATGATGTCCCTGATCTTATTGTCCGTTACATAAGCCTTAAAAAAATCCCTGATTAGGGAAATATGAGAAGCATCTGGCTTGTGAATTGATACGAATTTATTTAATTCTTCATCAAGGAGTTCCTCTTTGGGCTTAAACCGGTCAATGCCTCCAAATGCCTTTTCAATAATCTCCCACAACCAGAGCCGACGGTCGAGCTGGACCGACTTTCGCAGTTTATCCAAATTGAAGAATTCTTCCGGTTTATCAAAAAGATTCTTCCTGATGTATTCCTCGGCTGCTTTGACATTACCGCTCTCATAGTGCTCGCGAACCGTATTATCATTTTTGACGGTTTCCTCGAACTGATCGTAGAATTTCCTATCGATCTTCATTCCGTCAGAACCCACACGAGACTCTATATAAAACGATAAGGGGTCCGGTTTGATGCTTTCGAATTCATCAATGTTGATGCCGCCGCCATCACCAGTGCTTGTGCCGGTTCCGGTGGGGGGCAGTTCCAGCACTTCGTCATAATTGAATTTTTCCTCAAAATACTCGCAGGTGGCAAAGAAATCGAAAAGTTTAAATGTTCCCTTTTCGTCTCTGTATTCCTCCATAAGGCCGCCTTCTTTTGTTTTATGAAGGAAAGTATATCTCCTTGTGCCCCGGCCCTTAATCTGTATGAAATCAGTGGGAGAAAATATAGGACGCATCAAGCAGAGGTTTAAAATATCTTCGCAATCATAACCGGTTGTCATCATGCCGACTGTCACGCAGACACGGGTCTTGGAACTGAGATATCCCTCCAGCATCCTGGTGTGCCCGTTCAGGTTGTTGTTTGCAAAACTGATTGAAAACTGCTGAGCGTCAGGAATAATCGAAGTTACCTGTACGGCAAAATCAGAGTTGTATTTTCCGGGAAACAGACTGTCAGCGAATATATTCAAGATCTGGGTGATTTTGGAAGCATGGTTCTGGCTTACACAAAAAATGATGCTTTTACCGATTTCATTGCTCAAGGGGTCCCTATTTGCGTTTTCGAGAAAGGTCTTGCACAGAATTTTGTTTGTTTTCTCAGAAAAGAACTTTTTCTCAAAGTGCTTCTGATAAAAGATTTTTTCCTCTAATTCCCCATCCTCGTTTTCCATAAGCACGGAATAACCAAGGTCGGATAGAAGCTGCGTAGTGATTTCCGTTCTGGCATCTACGACAAGCGGGTTGACCAGAAACCCATCCTTTACTCCATCTATAAGGCTGTACCTGAAAGTTGGAACCCCGCTTTCACAACCAAAGGTTATATACGAATCGAGGAGTTGCCTGCATTCCCATTCTCGCGGGTCTTTTTTGCTGATCTTATCGGGATCAATTTTCTTCAGATAATCCTTTGGCGTAGCAGTAAGCCCCAATTTATAGCCCACAAAATACTCAAAAACAGCCCTACTGTTTCCGCTGATTGAGCGGTGGGCCTCATCAGATATGATCAAATCAAAATCAGTCGGGGAAAACAGGCTTCTATACTTATTATTGAACGAAAGGCTTTGTACTGTTGAAACAACGATCTCAGCCTTGCGCCAATCATCGCGATTTTCTTTGTAGATGACGCATGTATAGTCATTCTTCAGACAACGGACAAGATTCTTCCATGCCTGGTTTTCCAGCTCGATTCTATCGACCAGAAAGAGGACGCGGTTGGCATTGCCTGTTCTTAAAAACAGCTTGATAACGGCGGCGGACGCAAGCGTTTTGCCGGTGCCTGTAGCCATCTCAAAGAGAAAACGGTTGTTCCCATGTTTTACAGACTCCTGCAAGGCGTAAATGGCATTCAACTGATAATGCCGTAAGAACTTCAGATTGTTCTCTTTGATAAAGGCATCGCGCTCATCTGGATTATTCCAGCGGGGAGCCGACCTGTACATAGGGTCCTGGGTGACAGCGATATAATCGGCTTCGACTTTTTCCTTAACAAGGTTTTCAGGATTGGGTTTAAAAGTCCTGTACCGGCCTAATGATTCCTGAGAGGGAAAGTCGGTTATAATGGAGGGATTACCATGCTCTAAGTCCCAGAAATAATGAAGATTTCCATTGGAAAGAATGACAAAGCGAACATTTAATGACTTGGCGTATTTGCGGGCCTGCTCTTTTCCGACCAACGGGTCTAATTTCTCGGATTTCGCTTCAAGCACAGCACATGGAAAACCCTTGGTATCGAGCAGGAGGTAATCCGCAAATCCGTTATCGGTTTTTTCGAAATCATCACCAAACTGGTCAAGAACCTTCTTCTTTATTTTGACATTTGTTTCCAGCGCAATGTTGGCCGGACCGTTTTCGTCTTCAAAAAATCGCCACCCCGCATGGTGAAGGAGACTGTTGATCCTTATTCTTGCTTTAGCTTCTTTTTCCATAAGATTGTCTCAAAAGAAAATTGATTTTATCATCTAATTTTCCAGAACTTATTGAGAATTAGAGTATCCTTTTTGAAGAGTTCCTTACTTATGTCTTTTCGATGTCATCTATAACCTCGTAAAGTGAAAAAATCAATAAATCTATTATGTTCCGCTATGTTCTGCATCAAAAACGGGTAAAGTAACGATAAAATCAAATATAATTTAGTGTCTCAGCGTAGATTTCTACGGGATGTTTAACAAGGACTTTGCTTTGGGACCTGGAAAGCATGTCTGAAATCTGGATCATGCAGGCAGGGCATCCGGTAGCGACTATCGAACATTTAGTGCTTAAAATGTTT
>DAOVDN010000066.1 GCA_030669465.1 Desulfobacterales bacterium
TATTATGCGGATGAATGGAAGAAGGTGGTTGCCTACCATCGCTGGGGGTATAACGAGAAATTTGTCATTGTCTTAAACTTTTCAGGTGACGATCAATGGGTAAATATACCATTTTCCGACAACGGGCCATGGCAAGAATTGCTTGAGGGTCGCCCAGTGGAAGTTAGAGACTGGATGCTTTGGAATCAAAAGGTTAACTCAAACTGGGGCAAGGTTTTTTATAAAAAGTTTTAATCCGCTCGCTTGGTGAGCAGGTACGGCTACCTCATTATGCCAGGAGTGAACGAACGGGGAGACGCGGGGTCAGGGGAGACGCGGGGTCAGATCTTCATTCTTGACAGATAGGCTTTTTTGATGCATGAAGGCCAAATTTCCAATTTCCAATTTCAAATCTATTTCTTTGTCTTAACGGAATTGCCCACATTTATGTCTTTGCATGAAACAGAAACAGCTTCAGCTCTCTCGGGATATACATTAGTTATTTTTATCTCTCCTGTTTTATTCCCATACTTGAAGAATTGCCGGCCGGCCGCTCCTTCTATTATGTTATTATTGTTATAGATCTCAAATACATCTCCACGCAAAATTCCTGCTCTTCTTCCGGAAGATATTATAATCTTGTCTTTGGCGACTGAAACAACGTATCCTTTCCAGGACTGGATGCTGACAACATCACAGATTTTTTCACCCATGGTAACTGCGATTCGCTTAATAGCATCGGTTATTGCCGGCATAACAATCTTTTTTTTCGCTCCGATCGACTCAAATTCTGATTTATCGATTTCAATTTCATGCAGATAGCTCTCATCAAGAAGTTTTGCACCCGTCTCTGTATCGTAAACTTCAACCATTATCTGTACCTGGACAAAATTGTGCGTATCTTTGAACCACAGGATGCCGCTCTTTTCTTCATTTTCTCTTATATCTGTTAAAGCTCCTGTTACAATTGCGCTTAGACCGAGCCGCTTACCCGCTTTTGCCAGGGCAAGGTTATCGAGCCGGCCTGCTGCCTGTCCTGGCGGTTCAACCAAAAAATCAGGACATTGTGCATCGCCGGGCTTTAGAAGAAAGATGTCGGGACATTCCTGTTTTATGGTTTTGACAAGATTATTTTGAAAGATTTCTTCCAGGTTTTTACCAACATAGAAGGTCCTGTTTTCAAAAAGAGCGATTCCAACCTTTTTTTTCAAGTTGCCATCCGGAGTTTTAATGTCGCGGACTATCTTTTTTGTTGTCTTCTTTAAGGTGGAAAAAGAAGAGCACCCTGCAATCAGTGGAATTAAAACAGCAAAAATCACGCAAATCCGTGCAGTAAAATTATGAAACCTCATTTTTTCTCCTCGTATACAGCAGTAACTTTGGTGGTAATTCCGCCTCTTGCTGTAAAATCTCCGGTAACATCCATCCACTTAGGATCAAGCACGCCAACAAGGTCATTAAGAATATGATTGACTACATGCTCATAGAATACACCGACATTCCTATATTGTAACATATAAAATTTCAGCGACTTTAATTCAACAAGCTTTATATTCGGTCTGTACTTTATTGTTATGCATCCGAAATCCGGAAGCCCCGTCACAGGGCATACCGATGTAAACTCCGGTTGCTGTATTATAATATCGATATCTCTCTGACCACTATATTTGTACTCTATAGTCTCAAGAACGTCTCTTTTAACTTTATCCGGATTATCTATGTTGTAGATGGCACTTTTTCCGGATGTTCCGGTAGTGCTGTCTTTCTTTACTAAATTCATTTCTCTTCGAAACCCTTAAAACACAAGAAGCCCACGACAGGGCCTTGACACAGCACTCTTTTTCTGCTAGTGCTGGCAACCGAAACAGCTTACAGCAAAGAACTACTTAAATTAAGGTACTCAAATGGCTTCCATTGATGAACAGATTCTCAAAGCAACCAAAGAGATAGTTGTTAAATTCATTGAGCTCGGAAGGCTTTCTCCGGCCAGTTTTGATGAAACATTTAGAAATATATACAATACTGTCGAAGAAACTGTGAAGGGCACAGGAACGGCGCACGAACAAAAGAGCAAACAAAATAAATAGTTTTCCGTCCGGAAAGAAGTATCAGGATTTATTGCCTTCCTCAATCTTGCCGGATTCTTTTTTTTCATCTTCTTTATCCGTAGTGGCGCCTTTGAAATTTTTTATCGCTTTGCCCACGCCTGCTCCTATTTCCGGAAGCTTTCCTGCTCCAAAAATAATCAGGATAATAACAAGTATAATTATAAGTTCCGGCATTCCAATTCCAAACATATGTTCCTCCTATTTATTCGCTTAAAACCTAAATTTAAAATCAAATATAGCACTGGCTTATTTAAGTGTCAATCTATTACAGGGCATTTTTCAGCGCAGAAAATATCTATGTCTTGTAACAAGACTTTGCTCATGATAGCTTAGGACTCAAACCATTAAATGAAAGGAGCTCGAATTATAATGGAAAATTTTCAGGCAAACAGTCTTCCGGTTTTGATCGGAAGCCTTCCAATGGATGACCACGAAGAAGCTATAAGACTTGTTCTTAAGTATACCCCCGAAATTCCATTATGGGTTCAGCTTCCGGTTTATAAAGAAGAGGGGATGATTGCGCAGTTTCTGCCGGGTATGCCGGGCCTTACAATTGAAAAAGAGAAGGCTTTTATAAATACAGCCAGCGTAGATTTTGATGATGATTTTCTCAAATTCTATGAGGCTTACATAGCTGTAGTTGAAGGAAAGACCGACCTTTTAGGCTCAAGATTTGCCCTTACAACTGATACTGCCATGGGTTTTTTTGAGCTCATGAAACATATAGAGACCCTTGCCAAACCTCCAATTGCGGTCAAAGGCCAAATAACAGGTCCAATAACTTTTGCTACAGGCGTGAATGATCAAAACGGAAGAGCGATCTTTTATAACGAGCAGATAAGGGATGCGGCTGTAAAGCTGATCGCTATGAAAGCAAGGTGGCAGGTAAAGCAACTTTCAAGATTTGGATACCCTGTTATTATTTTTTTCGATGAACCCGCACTTGCCGGGTTCGGTTCATCTGCGTTTATAAGCATATCGCGTGACGAAGTAGCAAAGTGCTTTGAGGAAGTGATTGAAGCCGTACATTCAGAAGGAGGTCTTACAGGGATACATGTTTGTGCAAATGCAGACTGGTCGCTGGTTCTGGAATCTTCTGCCGATATAGTCAGCTTCGATGCTTATTCTTTTTTTGACAGGTTTATACTTTATCCTGACCAGATTAAGAAATTTATTGAATCCGGGCGTATCCTGGCCTGGGGGATTGTGCCGACCTCAAGAGGCGAAGATATTGAAAAGGAAACAACTGATTCACTGGTGGCAAAGTGGAAAGCTAAAGCCCGTGAGATCGAGGCACTCGGTATTGATATGTCAAAAATATTGGCTCAGTCCCTTATAACTCCAAGCTGCGGGACAGGTTCCTTGAGCTTTGATAATGCAACAAAGGTGCTTAAGTTAACAAGGGAGGTTTCAGAGAAGTTAAGAAAAAATATGGGGTAAAAAAACCCGTAACCGTTCACTGGTTTAAAGGTTCAAGGTTCTGGGTTCAGAGGTTCAAGGTTCTGGGTTAAGGTAACCCTGAACGGTGAACTCTGAACTTGTGAACGATTACAGAAATAGCTGCCACCTTTAATATTTGCTCGTCGAAAGTTCGACATAAGCCATGCCCAATTATTGTTTGTAAATCGTAGGGTGCGTTTTACGCACCAAAAACATTCCATTTTGCCCATCAAGTATTTTATCATTCATTCATTCATTCATTCATTCAGATGATATGTATGCCGTTGATGGTGCATAGAATGCACCCTACCTGGCTATAATGACGGCTATATAAGTATACCGCTGGAAATATTTTTGATGGTTTTTTGAATCGGATTCAGAGCAACACTGCAGCAGGAAACACTCCTCTGGAAAGCATCTGAAATCACGGGGAAAATGTTACACATCAAAAAATTTTCTTTGCTGACAATGAATCATTTCAGGCTTTTCAGGATATTCTTGAAAGACCGGCTCAAATCAAGCCGGAACTGCATGAGCTTATTAAAAGCCGCTCAGCGTGGAATAAATAAATCAACAGACCTCGTTAATTTTAATGGTTCTTCGTGGATTAGTGTGAAAAATTTAATTTTAGCAAAATTTGTCATTTTTTAGCTGCTATTAACACCCCCTAACCCCCTTCAAAGGGGGAATATAAAGGAATCCTTCCGATTTATTCCCCCCTTGAGGGGGGCAAGGGGGGTGTAAAAATTGCGGATTTCACACAAATCCACGATGAGCCATTTTAATTTGATATAGCTCGGAATCTCTTTATCCATGAGGTATTCCCCATTAATTGGACACTCAGCCCTTAGGTGTTAGGGCTACCGACTTAAGGCGGGACACCTTGTAATCTCAAGGAGTTATAATAGGGTGGGCATTGCCCACCAATCTACGCAGTTTGCAGCGATCGCCCATTGATGGTGGGCATTGCCCACCCTACGAATTGTCCCGCTTTAAGTTGGTAGCCGGTATTAGCATTTAGCGGTTAGCTTATACTCTTAAATTAACCATCGAACGGGAGACGGATAAAGGATATCTGCGGGCCATTTTTGAAAGGAGATTAAAGTCTACTTTATCCAGTTCCATCTCATCCTGGGCCGGAATCATTCCGCGGTAATAGAGGGTGTCCAGAATTGCCTTTTCAGGTGACGCCATATAAAACCTGTCCCGGTAAGTAAACCCAAAAAATAGCGAAGGGGTGATCCTTGAAAATTCAATAGTGATTCCCTGATACTGAATATTTCGTTTCTTTCCGACAGAGGTGCTTAGGGTTACGACGGTGCATACCATGGGAGACTGCAGAGTGACACCATGATAATTTAAGGCCCATTCGCAGGAGATGTAAGCCGGCGGTTTTAAAAAACATGCTGCCTCCTCCACGCTTGGAAGGCCGCAAAGAAAGGAATTGATATAGTTTCCCCGATTAATACGATAGATTAATCCTTTTTTAACTGCCCGTGATAAAAACGTACCCGTATGAGGAGTCAATTTTTCTGCATCCTGCTTGCGAAAAAGCACGGGAAGGAGTTTCAAACGCTTAAGTGTTGATCTTTCTTCTTTCATAATCTTTAAAATATTCGGTCATCCCTTGATTTAAAAGGATTGAGATGACTTCCCTCAGGGTAGTGATGAAATCGCTAAAATTTGTTTCCTGATACATGGTGATGATATTTTGTGGCAAAAACCGGGGCAAATCTCTTTTTAAGGCATCTATGATGCTTGAGGTGGATTCCCTCTGTTGAAAGTAAAATGCTCCTCTGGCCGGAACAAAAGGAGCTTGATACATAACAAGTTTTTCCCTGACCTTGATCCACGTTGGGGTTGCTTTTAGTTGTTTTTTTATCCACCAGATATCATAAATATCCCTCCCTTTGAGATATCTTCTTTCATAAAGGGCCCTGATTTTATCAGACAGGATTTCCTCGGAAGTTTCTGCTAAAATGATACTGCTTGAGTATGGAATTATCAGCTTTCCGCTGGTAACCAGTCCTGCAACTGACGGCAAATCCCTCAGAACAAATTTTTGAAACCGCGGTTTTCGGCCGGGCGCTAAAAATTCGAACTCTAACTTTACAGCAATTCTTTCACGTTGAGTTTCAGGTCGATATATAAAAAACATCCTGATTGCTTCTTTCCGACCGCTTTTACGCTTATGTTCCGATTCTCCCAGACCAAATTGGGCGATACAGGCCATTTGAGTTTTTTGAAATGTCCCGGCTAAGATGTTTTCCACATCTTCCTTAGGCAAGTCGGTCACAAAATCGAGATCTTCCGAAAATCTCATTCCGCCATAGACCCATCTTAATGCAGTTCCGCCCTGGAAAATGATACGGTCTGATCCGGATTGAGCGTAAAGGTTGTCCAGTAAAATCAACTGCAACAACTCAGATTTTTTTATCTTCATTTCGTTATACATAGACGACACCGTTGTAATAATTGATTGCGATAGTATACAGTTTTGTATAATATCGTCAACAATAAATCTCTGCCCGAATCAAGCCGTTCAAGACCTTTTGCACAAAAAGCCTAACCTCCCTGACAGTCTTCAGCCTTCGGACTTCCACCTTCAGTCTATCCACCTGAGTAGTTACAATTTTGCGCTTTTTGCGACTTTTTGCGGCTAAATCAAAAGGGTGCATACACTCTTCTCTCCCAAACAGATCATATTATTTAGACAGGATAACAGGATAAACAAGATTATTTATTTCCTGTTAATCAACAGAGCCCAAATCCTGTAAAAACATATAATTACATACCAATTCGATCAGGCTTTAGAAAAGAACTGTATCAAAATTATTTTTTGGATTTAAATAATAGTTC
>DAOVDN010000117.1 GCA_030669465.1 Desulfobacterales bacterium
CCTTGCCGATACCCTCTTCGCCATCTTTTGCAATCTCCGGCTTATAGCCACTATCTTCCACAACACTTGAAGCAAATGTTCTCACATCAACGTCATCATCAACAATCAGCACCTTTTTCTCCATAATGTATTCCTCCTTTAGTATAATTTTGCAAAAATCACTGTAACAGTTCAGCCACGAATTGACACAAATGGACTCGAATAAAGAAAAAATCCTGTATAAAGATTTATCATACAAAAGTTCGAAACTTAGTGATAATTTGAAGGCAACGGGCTTGCAGTTAGCATTTCTTTTTAATTTTGAAAAACAAAGGCTTCAATACGAAAGATTTGTTCAATAGAATTTACCTGCCTGCCAGCAGGCAGATTTGAACGTTATTTGTGTAAATTTGTGTTCATTCGTGGCTGAACTATTACCAATCACTTTTTACTATAGCCTTTCTTTCCCGGAAGCCGGATGGTAAATATTGTCCCCTTGCCGGGTTGGGATGCTACATCCATGGTTCCGCCATGCTCATTTACAATCTTTTGTGTAACCAGCAAACCGAGGCCGGTACCTCGTCCTCCTTTTGTGCTAAAAAATTCGGCAAAAATCTTGCTTTGAGTTTCCTCGTCCATACCACAACCATTGTCAATAACCTCGAATGCCACACCGCTCTCCTTCTCACGTAGCGTCCTTACTTTTACATACCACTGCTTTTGCGTATCAGGATCAAAAACACAGGCATCTATTGCATTTGAAACCAGATTAAGAAGACAACTGTGCATTCCTTTTGGGTCAAGATATATCTCACCCATCTCCCTGTCAAAGTCCCTGATCAGGTCAATATCATATTCCTTTGCCTTTGATTCCATAAGATCGCAGACTTCATCTGCTATAATATTCGGATTATATTTTTCATATTCGGGTTCTCGTTCTTTAGAATAACTGAGAAGATCCATAACAAGATCGGAAACTTTATGTATATTTCTTTCCACCATCTCCCAGCCTGTTTTCAATTTTCTTTGCCGGCGTTCCCTTTCAGCGCTTATATCCGCAATTTGCTTCAGAGATCGTGCTTGAAGAGGCAAAGCAGACACGTTGCTATAGTCTATTTTATTTTCTGCTCCGAACTCAGCCGCTCCCTTTTTAAGAGCGGTATTTACTATGTAAACGCCTCCTTTCAGACCATTTAAGATGTTTTTGATACCATGAGCAAGACCAGCTACGGTCTGCCCCGTAGCTGCCAGCCTTTCAGATTTAATCAGTTCTTTTTCCAGGCGTTTAATTTCTCTAAGATCCTGAAAAAATCCAACACTTCCTATCGGCCTGTCAGCTTCATACAGTATTGCGCACGAAAATCTTACCGGGACTGCTTCACCACTTTTTGCTATAACAGATGTGTCATCTGCAACAAAGATATCGCTTGCTTTCCGCTCCTTGCTTGAAAAAATATCGGCGATTTTTTGAGTTATCCCTTTAGGGTAAAGATCATTAGCCTTCTTAGTACTTTTGGCTTCATTCTCGGTATATCCAAAGATCTTTTCCGCCGCAGTATTAAATATTACTATATTCTCTTCTTTGTCCGTGGCAACAATCCCATCGATCGATCGCTGTACAAGCTTATCCTCAAATTCATATCTTCTCTTTATCTCTTCGGTTTTCTCCTTTACCATGCTCCACAGTTCATTGGCATACTTATTCAACGTTCTTTTTGTTTTCAGCCGTTCCTCGGCCCTTTTTAAGGCAATTGAAAGGGCTTGATTGCTTACCGGCTTAGTTATAAAATCAGATGCGCCTAATTGAAGAGATTGAATTGCGTAATCCATATCGCCATGTCCGGTAATAACAATTACTTCTGTGTCCGCTTGGATCTCTTTTATCCTCTTTAAGACCTCGATACCGTCCAACCCGGGCATCTTTATGTCGGTCAGGACTATCGGGAAGACATCTTGTTGAAACACCTCTAACCCCCGCTGTCCATTTTCTGCGGTTACCACATCATATCCGTCGCTTCTAAGAGATATGCTCAGTACAGTCCTGATACCTTCTTCGTCATCAACCAGCAAAAGTTTTGACATACTGTTACGTTACCTCGAAATATTTTTAAGTAAAACAAAGTGCCTTAGGCACTTTAGCTCACTTTTGGGAAATGGCAGGAAAACTCAGCCTGAATGAAGTCCCTTCCCCTTCTTTGCTTTCAACTGTAATTTCTCCCCCATAGTCCTTCACAATGCCATAGCTTATAGACAGCCCCAGTCCTGTGCCGGTACCTACTTCTTTGGTCGTAAAAAAAGGTTCAAAGATTTTGTCTAGGATATCTTTAGGTGTTCCTATGCCGTTGTCTGAAACTATAGCAACCACCTTGTTGTTTTCAACAAACGTCTTGACCTTCAGCCATTTTTTCCAATGCGCCCCCCTTTCCTCCAGGGCATCGCGCGCATTAGTAACCAGATTGATAAATACCTGTTCCAGTCTATTGTGGTCCGCCAATATGGGAGGAAGATCGTCAGCGAGATCCATTATCACATATATTTGACGGAGTGTTAATTGTTGTCCCAATACCTTGAAAACATCTGAAATAGGATCGTTGATATTTATTTCAGCTCCGGTAACATCGGACACTCTGGCGAATTCTCTCATATGTTTGATTATCCCGGCTGCCTTGTCAACATAACTGCTTATCTCTTCGGCCATTGTGCGAAAAGTTGGCGGGTCGATCTTTTTCCTGTCTATCATCTTGATAAAGAAATCACTCCCAACCTTTATTACATTCAACGGCTGATTCAACTCATGAGCAATTCCTGAAGCCATTGTGCCAAGCGCCGACATTTTGCTGGCCTGAATTAACTGCGCATCCTTTTTAACTCCTTCCGTAACATCGGCAGTCGTTATAATCAGTGCATCCCGCTCCATATACTCAGCGTTACATACATGAATGTTAATATAATAAACGCCCTTCTTTTTCTTTTGATGTTGTCTTTTGGCATAAAATAAATGCTGACCTTCTTTAATCGACGCAAAATCAGCGGCAATATCTTTATCAATGTTATCTGACAGATCAAAAAATGACTTTTGCAGGAATTCCTCCATTGAATAGCCATACCAGTCCTGCGCGGTCTTGTTAACATCCAGGATGTTAAAAGTCTTTCGATCAACAATAAAAATGGGATTCGGACCCGCATTAAACAGATAGCGATATTTTTTTTCAGAACTTTTTAACTCCATTTCGGACTGATTTAGCCTGTAAAGCATATGTTTAAACGAATCGGTCAGATGTATTATTTCATCTCCGGAGTGTTTTCTGTAAATTTCGCACTTAATACACTCATCAATCTTTTCCGGAAACTTTCCCGAAGGCCCTGACCGGCAGAGAGTATTCTGTATGAACCAGCATGGTATCTCTGCTGCACCATATGCAGGGCAGTCTGTTTTGTTGCAACCCAATTCTTCCCAACACTTAATAGTTCTGCCGAATTGGATTGTGGGTCTTCCGCGACTGACCAGGTCTGCCAGGCGGGTAAGCCTGGAAATCGGGCGTGTAATATAACGCGAAAGCCACAAAGTCAGAAAAAAACCCACGACTCCTATGAAAATTAAGGTGCCTGCAATTTCACGATTTCTAAGCACCATAATCCTTTTTTCTGTTGGCGACCAGCTAATCCCTACAGACAATACGCCCAGCATATTTCTTTCTGTTCCATGACATTTACGACAGGCTTTTTCATTTCTGATAGGCATAGCATGACTGATAACTTTTTCCTTTCCGTAGTATTCGAATCCATTAACCAGGGTTTTGCTTTGCAAGCTCTTTTTTGTAATTTCAGAATTAACTGGACGGCCAATAAGGTCGGCATCACCGGCATGCTTTATAGTTCCATTCCAATCACAAAGAGTGATTCTATACAAGTCTTCGGTTTCATACAAATCTTCTAATATCTTCTGAACATATTCCATCTCACCGTCGAGCATCGGATATTCAATGCTCCGCATAACAATATTGCTGACCTTCAGCGCCCTGCTCTCTTGCTCCGCAGTATGAAACTTTATCTGCCTTATTGTCTGGTAATAAGTAAAAAAACCCATTACGCTACACAAAATCAAGGAGATCCCCAATATTATTTTATTTCTCATGCTATTGCGAACAAGATTTGCAATAGTAGGTATTTTAAATGGCATTGTTGAATAAGATTATTGGGGCTTGGTTCTAACTTCGGCCAATAACAACTGTAAATGCTGTTTGTGAACTATACCCATGTTGATTGATGATTGATGATTGTCGATTGTCGATTTGCCTGCCCGCCACCTGCCCGCAATGCCTCTATTTTACATGAGTTAGCTTTACCGTTTTGTTCTTATGAACACAACAAAAAGATGGATAAGGCCTATTTTGATGCATGGCAGACGGGTCGCGCTCGCTATAACCAGATATGCGAAATTCAAGCGCTTGTGCTCAGGCGAGGCGGGTGGGTGGAATCGCTTCGCTCTGTCTTTTTTTGTTATAAAATTAATAGAATACCTTCAATCTTCGTAACTTCTCAATAAGTTCCGGTACCAAACGTCATTCCCGTGAAAACGGGAATCCAGAAAACCCGTAAAAGCACTGGATTCCCGCCTTCGCGGGAATGACACTAATAATTATAATACCGAACTTTCAAAGTCACCAGAAGTTATTGAGAAGTTACCAATCTTCAATCTTCAATCTTCAATCTTCAATCTTCAATCTTCAGTATCCTATATGTTTGTGTTGTCGATGGCAGGTGGTACAGATATTTTTGGGTATACTCAATTTCTTTAGATACTTTCTTTCCGTCGGTTCTGCTATATGTAAACTGGCTGGTCCGTGGCATGACTCGCATTGGACCTGCTTCATATGAGGTGTCTCTTCTACG
>DAOVDN010000102.1 GCA_030669465.1 Desulfobacterales bacterium
ATAGCGGGAGTATTTTCTTCTGATGATGAATTAGCTCAGTCTATTATCAGCTCAGGTGAAAAGACCCATGAGCGTTGCTGGCATATGCCTTTGCCTGGTGATTACAAAGAAGATCTTAAAAGTGATTTTGCTGATCTTAAAAACATTGCCGGTTCACGATGGGGCGGTGCAATCACAGCAGCTTTATTTTTGTCGGAGTTTGTCGGAGATACAAGATGGGCTCATATCGATATAGCAGGCCCTTCTTATATGAAAAAGGCAAATGCATACTGCGGGGTTGGGGGTACCGGCTTTGGGGTAAGGCTGTTTTGTGAGCTGCTTGAGAAATTGTGATATCAGAAATTTACAAAGTCATCATAAAATTAACCTGAGGAAGCGGGCAGCGGGCTCAAACAGTCAGCCATTTTAAATTTAAGTGCCTGCCACCTCAGGTTGTTGACAACTTGCTTTTTGAGTTTGTAAATTTCTGATGAATGGGGTCGTTTATGTCAAAACACACACATAATTTTGTGAATAATTATGATGAAGAAAATATAGTATTTGGGCTGGACCGTGAAACTGATGAGAAGTCGTTGATCGCATATCTTCAGAAGTTTACGGATGATGAGATGATGCGGATTCTGGTTAAAAGGCTGAGCGATGATGATATCAGCGGAATACTGGATTATATTCTTGAAATTTTGAAAAAACACCTTAAAGAAGAAGAATATCATCAAATATTTTTAAAGGATTAGTTTTGCGGGCTGTAATATTTGCAAATGGAGTTTTGAATAATTTCCAGGATGTTCACGATATCATACTTCCTGATGATTTGATAATTGCCGCTGATGGGGGCATGACTCATTGCCGGGCGCTGGGTATAAAACCTTCTATAGTTATAGGAGATCTGGACTCTTTGGATCCCGATTATTTAAAGTCTTTTCAAACATCGGGAACAGAAATCATAAGCTATCCAATCAACAAAGATCAGACCGACCTTGAGCTGGCTCTACGCAAAGCTCTCGATCTTGGCTTTGATGAAATTCTTGTGTTGGGAGCACTGGGTGCGCGCTGGGATATGACAATAGCCAATTTGTTACTTTCAGCGTCACCAGAGTTTTCCAAAGTTACAATTCGGTTAATTGATGGGCATCAGGAGATTATTTTGTTAAGGGGGAAAGGCGAACTCACCTTTAAGGGAAAAAAAGGAGACATACTTTCGATAGTCCCTCTTGGTCAGGATGCTTACGGCGTCACCCTGCGGGGCCTGGAATATCCTCTAAAAGATGATGTATTAAAATTCGGTGCCACTCGAGGAATCAGCAATGTATTGATTGATGATACCGCAACCGTATATTTAAAAAAGGGATTACTTTTTTGTATTCATATTTCTAAGAACTGAACACAGCGGGTAAGAGCTGTGGGAGGGTGAGACCTTTGAAAAATGCTCAAACAGAAGCCGACAGGCCGGATCAGATTATTGCCGAGGCTCGGCATGACCGGGAGCTTCGGGAGAAAACCTATCGGGAGCGAGCGCTAAAGCTTTTCCCGTGGATCTGTGCGCGATGCGGGCGCGAATTCACAGGCAAGAGAGTTCGAGAGCTCACAGTCCATCACAAAGATCACAACCACGATAACAATCCGCCTGACGGCAGCAACTGGGAGTTGCTGTGCCTATACTGTCACGACAATGAACACTCGCGGGACCAGGTAGCGGAATGGTATGGCGAGGTGACGCCGGGTGGCGAGCAAGAGCCACCTTCTACCCACAGGCCGTTCGCTGGTCTCGATGCTTTGCTGAAGGATAAAAATAGCTGATTAATGTTCCTTTTTTTATTTATCTTTCGTTAATTCTATGTTTGACTATAAAAATAAGTTCTGTATATTAACAGTACTTTGCCCCAAGCCTCAGTTTCCATGAATTTTTTTTAGAACACGTAAAGGGAGCACTTAGAATGAAAAATGAAGACAAGACAAAAAAAGAGCTTATTAATGATTTTGTGAAAGTTAGACAACAATTGAAGCAATCCGCTGATATGCTCGATGTGCTACCCGATATTGTTTACAAATTAGATAGCGATGGCTATTTTATTTATATAAACGCTACCATCAAGTCTATGGGCTATTTGCCTGAAGAATTGATAGGAAAACATTTTAGTGAGATAATTCATCCTGATGATATCGCATCTGTGAGCCGTACCACTGTTTTGAAAAGATATAAGGGATCGATAACCGGAGATAAGAACGCACCAAGACTCTTTGATGAGAGAAGGACCGGAAAAAGAGTAACAAAACACCTTCCTATTCGATTAATACAAAAGGACTGGGAACAAGAAAAAGATTCGAAGAATGTCGAAAATTCAAAAACAGTGTATGTAGAAGTGATGGCAGGCGGACAATACGATAAAGCGGTCAGTAGAAAGGATAAGGTTTATCTTGGAACTGTGGGCACCATCCGAGACATAGAAAAGCAGAAATACGTCTATGATACGGCACATGTTAATGATGGCGAGATAAGCTACGGAGAAATATCTTCGTCTGGCATAGACGGTATTGACGTAGATAGTCCTGACAAAAAGCATGAGGGGACAGTCGGAATCATAAGGGATGTCACTGAACGCAGAATATTTGAACAACAGAAAGCAAAGATTGAAGAACGATTGCAGCATGCTCGGAAGATGGAAGCAATCGGACAACTCGCAGGCGGAATCGCTCACAGCTTTAACAACCTTCTCATGGCAATCCAGGGAAATACTTCTTTGATGCTTTTGGAGACCGTTCACTCGCATCCACATCATGAAAAGCTAAGGAGCATTGAGGAACAGGTTCGAAGCGCCTCGAAACTCACCGCCCAGCTTCTTGGTTATGCCAGGAAGGGAAAGTATGAGGTCAAATGCCTTGACCTTAACCAAGTGGTGGAAGAGACCTCAGAGACTTTGGGTAGAACCAAAATGGGGGTTACGATCCGTAAAGAGCTTGCTGAGGGGTTATTTGCCATAGAGGCGGACGAGGCCCAGCTTCAGCAGGTCCTGTTCGATATGTATCTGAATGCTGCCGAGGCGATGCCAGATGGCGGGGATCTCATTTTGAAGACCACAAACGTGACCCGCGAAGACATGAAGGGTAAGCAATACGATCCAAAGCCAGGAAACTATGTCCTGCTAACAATTACCGACACGGGTGTTGGCATGGATAAAAGCACTATGAAGCTCATCTTTGATCCCTTCTTTACAACTAAGCAGATGGGCCGGAGCACCGGTCTTGGCCTGGCTTCTGCTTACGGTATCATAAAGGGCCATGGCGGATATACTGACGTGGAATCCAAGAAGGGGCATGGGAGTACCTTCAGTATTTATCTCCCTGCATCGGGGAAAAAAGTCCGGAAAGTTCTCAGAACTGCAAGTGAAATCACCAAGACAACCGGAACAGTCCTCCTGGTAGACGACGAAGACGTGATCCTGGAGGTAGAAAAAGAGTTGTTGGAGGCATTAGGCCACGAGGTGCTCACAGCCAGAGATGGAAAAGAAGCTGTCGAGGTTTATAAGAAAAAAGGGGACAAGATTGACTTAGTCCTCATGGATATGGTTATGCCGAATATGGGTGGTGGCGAGGCCTATGACCGGATGAAGGAAATCAATCCGCGTGTAAGAGTCTTGCTTTCAAGTGGCTACAGTATTGACGGAGAAGCGAGGGAGATATTGGCACGAGGCTGCAATGGTTTTATACAGAAGCCCTATGCTATAAAGGAGTTGTCTAAGAAAATAAGGGAGATTTTGGATAAGGAGTAGCAAAGAGCACCTGGCTGCCGAAGCTTTTTGTAATATTTTCTACGGCTGATCATTTAGAGGTATAGATTTCCAGATAAATAATTTCACTGCGTTACCTGTCTGCGTGCGGGCACGCACAGGCAGGTCAGTCGAAATCTTTGACGACGTACAAATCAGTACGACTACTCAGATTTCTCCTTCCAGCCTTGTGAAATTATTTATCTGAAAATCTATGCTTTTGCTCCATTCCTCTTGCAATACCGAGGGCCGTATATACAGCGACACTCCCCGCATACGCGATATCTTCGGTGGAAAGATGGGAACTTATCGTGGTATCGAAATAAACATTCCCTTCAGCCGGAAACTCCTCATCCTCTTCCCAGACAGAAAGAATCACCGGAATTCGCGGAAGTATAACAATCTTAAGAGCCCTATCTGCAGGAGAAGGAACGATCTCACCAATCAGATCTGCTACCCGATCAAGCAACGAGGGGTGCGAGCCAAACCCCTTGGCAAGGGGGGCAATGGCCCGTTTGAAAAATGCCTGATAGTAAAAAGCCCCTGAGGGGACCTCGCGAAAAGTAATCAATTCGCCGGAAAAGGGGATCGCCTTTGCTTTAAGGAGATAGTGCAACATCAGAACCTGTTCAGGCAAAGTCGGCCTGCCGGCATCCTCTTCAAATGCAATCGTCTCACCATCGATATTGAGCACATGGCGCCGGTTAATATAAGGAAAGATGACCTGTCGTCCCCCTGTGCTCTTATTTTTCATTTCGAGCTTTGCGGTTACACAATGCCGCTTGATATCACAACCTTTTAATTCCTCGATCGCCAATGCACGCGCAGTCCTGTAGTCGTCTTCTCTGGACATATAAATCTCCTTGGGGAATTTTGTCAGAAATTTGTATACCAACCTTTTTCTTTCCGGTCAATGTATGATGCAACTGTAAAAAAGTCCTTTTTACAGGTGATTGCGAATTTAGGAATTTAGGAATTGCGAATTATTTAAGGCCGTTACAAACTTGATAGAATTAGAAAAACCGCAATTTTATACTTTTTACGAAACCATCAAGAATAGATAATTTCATTTATAGAGTTGCGTGAATAAAAAAAACGTGATATTAAGACCATTCATCATCGGGGCGTGGCGCAGCCTGGTAGCGCGCCTGCTTTGGGAGCAGGAAGTCGGAGGTTCAAATCCTCTCGCCCCGACCATCAATTAACACACCAAAGGCGCACCGCAACTTTAGTCACCCCATCAACTCTCAACAGAAGCGAGACCTTTGAAAAATGCTCCCTTTTGCCCAATTTCTGCGTCAGGCTTCAAATTTTAATCCTCAAAATACTCAATGTATTCCTACGGTTAAAATTTTCGCCTTCCTTGAACTTGAACAAAATTGAACGTTTTTCAAAGGTCTCGAAGCTTTGATCCAAAACAGCGTTTTAAATGACGGATTGTTCAACTTACATAGAAGTTGCCGTGGCCCTTCCGGTATATAATACCTTTACATACAGCGTACCGGAAAACCTTTTTCCTTTTGCATCAGCAGGGAAAAGGGTGTTGGTCCCTTTTGGCCGGCGGAGGGTAACGGGATACATCCTGGGTTCATCTAAAAGCACAAATCAT
>DAOVDN010000072.1 GCA_030669465.1 Desulfobacterales bacterium
CCATCGACCTTGAAAACAAAATGGGGGTTCATTTTTTTCAGTCAGTGGATGGCAAAGATGCGGATCCACAAAGGGAATATTATGTCCAATCCCTGATGGATGATTTGCAGGAGCGGTGCGCCAAATTGCCTTACCGGTTTATAATTCATGTCCGCAAAGCCTCCACAGTTAACGCTATGGCCTTGCCCGGAGGGCATGTTATAGTATTTACAGGACTCCTGGATAAAGTGAGTTCTGAAAACGAATTGGCCTTTGTCTTGGCCCATGAGATGGGGCACTATGCCCACCGGGATCATCTCCGGGCTGGAGGCCGGGCTGTTGTGTTAATGACGTTTTCCGCCTTATTATTCGGCGCGGACAGCAGCGTCAGCACAGTGCTGGGTCATACACTGAACATTACGGAGTTGAGCTTTTCCCGAAAACAGGAAACCCAGGCGGATGAGTTTGCACTCGAAACAATAAATTGTGCCTATGGTCATGTTGGCGGCGCAACTGATTTTTTCGAAAAGATTCCCAAGGAACAGGATCCTGGCAAATTCGGCCATTACTTCGCCTCACATCCTGAAAACCGCCGTCGGATATCTCACCTTAATAACATAATACGGTCCAGAGGATTTAATCCGGCGAAAAGGAAACCGCTGCCCGAAGCCATATGGATCTCTATCCCATGAGCGCTAAGGAACATCGAACATCGAACGTCCAACATTGAATGTTGAATGGGAAAAGACCACTGACCACTGTTCGGTATTGGATATTTGTTTTTCATTCGACGTTGGAATAATTTGAGGAGCGGAGCGACATCATTATTCGACGTTGGACGTTCAATGTTCGATGTTGGACGTTCATCTTTTAATATGTTCGATGTTCATCTTTCAAAACAACCCTATATGGCATAAATGCAACCTGTGAATGTTTACAAAATAACTTAGCGCTTATGGGCTCTGCCCCCCCCCCACAATTGCACTCTGAACCTGTGAACGCCAAAAATCAAAGGCCCCAGACGAACTTACCGTCTGGGGCCTTTAAGTTGGGTTTTCGCTTTCAGCTTTGAGCCTTCAGCTTTGAGCTTTCAGCTTTGAGCTTTCAGCCTTCAGCTTTGAGCTTTAAGCTTTGAGCTTCTTTCAACCTCTTCCAGTAAAACCTCAACCAGTTTTTCTTGAGGAAATTTTTTAACAACCTTTCCCTTCTTGAAAAGTATTCCAGTACCATCACCGCCCGCAATACCGATATCAGCCTCCTTTGCTTCTCCTGGTCCATTTACAACACAGCCCATGATTGCAATCTTGATATATAAAGGGTTTGACAAAAGAGCTCTTTCAACACGTTCAACAATATCAAACAGATCGATGTTGCAGCGGCCGCAGGTAGGACATGATATTATCTCTGGACCATGCCGGCGAATATTTAGAGCTTTCAGAATTTCATACCCCACCCGCACCTCTTCAACCGGATCCCTGGTCAAAGAGACACGGATCGTATCGCCGATACCTTCTGCAAGGAGCATCCCTATTCCAAGAGAAGACTTGACGATTCCGGAATAAAGTGATCCGGCCTCGGTCACACCAACATGAAGCGGAAGGTCGGTTTTTGAGGAAAGAAGCCTGTAAGCATCTATGGTGCGATGGACATCGGATGCCTTTATTGAGATCTTCATCTCGTGAAAATCGAGCGACCTTAATAATTCAATATGCCGAATAGCACTTTCGACCATCCCTTCTGCACTTACGCCGTTATATTTTTTCAGTATCTCTTTTTCAAGAGAACCTGAATTAACCCCGATGCGGATCGGAATATGAAATTTTTTTGCGCAGTCAACAACGGCTTTTATTTTTTTTACACTTCCGATATTCCCTGGGTTTATCCTAAGCCCGTCAGCTCCTGCCCTGGCTGAAGCGATAGCAAGGCGAAAGTCAAAATGGATGTCAGCTATAAGAGGAATAGAAATTTTCTTCTTTATTGAAGAGATTGCAGCGGCTGCCTCCTCATCAGGCACAGCCACTCTGACAATTTCACATCCTGCTTCTTCTAAACGCTTTATTTGGGAGACTGTGGCCGGAATATCCTGGGTAAATGTATTTGTCATGGACTGGACGGCAACAGGAGCCATGCCGCCGACCTTTACTTTTCCGACCATTATCCGACGTGTTTTTTTACGTTTTAAGACAAAAGACATAATGCAGGCCTCGTAAATCTTTGCTAATTAAGGGGTGATTTATTGGACAATAAACTCCCATTCCATTTAGTAGTTACGGTTCAGAGGTTCAAGGTTCAGAGGTTGACGGATTCATGATGCTTACCCAGTGAAATCAATGGGATCGGAAAAATTCGCGAAGCGATTAACCCCTGGCCCAGGAACCGTGAACCTTTCAACCCAGACCGACCAAATGTCCAATTTTTATCAGATCCGTTACGAATAAAGGGCTTGAAGACCATATAAAAAATCATTTTTAACGAGGTTTGTAATGGGTAACTCTGAACCCTGAACCTCTGAACCTCTGAACGGTTACGTCACTTTTCATCGGATTCTATAATGTGCAGCATAAACTGCTTATCATCTCACATACAGCCCTGCGGTTTTTTTTAAAGCGTTTTTCCTTAAATCCTGACCGCAACTTAAATGTGGAAAGCTCGTCAGAAACCACAAGGATTCCGCCCACTTCAACATTGCGATACCTTCCCACGGTAAAGATAGCTGAAATTTCCATCTCAACCGCCAAGACATCTTTTTTCTGAAAATACTCCACCTTTTCACAGGTCTCCCTGTAGATTGCGTCAGTAGACCAGACAACTCCTTCATGAAAAGGTAGACCATTTTTTATTAAGATATTCTTTGTTTTTTCCAAAACTTGGACTGATGGCAGCGCCATGCCGCTCTCATCAGCATTGTAATGTTTCGATGTCCCCTCATCAATGATAGCGCCGGTCGGTATAATAATATCTCCTATCTTAACATTATGTGAGACCGCACCGCACCACCCGAAGAATAAAATTTTTCGCGCGCCCCAGGCAATAAGGGTTTCAAGAACTATTGCGGCATATGGAGCGCCGATTAAAGGACCGGTCAAAGAAAAACTTGCAGTACGGCCACCGTCGCCAACATATAACCTGCTCATCAACAGGTTGTTGAAATTATCTTCGCTCAAATTCATCAATTTGCAAAGAAAGCGAAGATCTGTCTTGCTGCCCAACATCACGGCAACAGGCCCCAGATCCGGAGAATTCTTCCCCTTTACAGGGTTTACGATCGAATTATACATGAGAACTTAGTTCGCTTCGCTTGCAATTAGTTGAGTAGTTGATTAGTCGAGTGGTCGAGTGGTCGAGTGGTCGACCAAAGTTAGGCTGGCTTTGCAAGACGCGAGAGCTCATTTTTTACTTCATCAATAATTTCATAAAACCACATCAGATCCTCAATTGTCATACGGCCTGCCTTGCGCTGAGACTCGCTGCCGTCTTTTTTTATAAATACCCTTGGACCTATCTGAAGTTTGGGCTCGCCTTCACCATATCTATTGATAGAAATAATAAGTCCTGTTTCATCGCACTTCCACTTCTTTAAAATTTTATCCCTTTCCGGGTCAAACGCCATATTATCCTCCATTTCTTGTCATGTTTTTTCACCACGAAGGGCACGAAGAACGCGAAGATAAAACCATTCTTCGTGGTTTAATTTTTCTTTTTTTCTTTGCGATTCCGACTAATTCAAAAAACGCAATTTGTGGCCGTACCGCGCAGAGTATAATAATATTCTAACAGTCGTCTTCCTGCATTTGCAAGTCTTTCTTTTTTCTGCTCCATCTGTTCGCGGAATCTTAATAGTTTTTTACTTGACCATTTTAGCCTTTTTGTATATTGTCTAAATTTGCATTTAATAAGCCTTAAAATCATATATGCTTTGTGAAGTCTTATCATTCAAGCAAGGGCTGATAAGACTTGGCTGATATAGCGAATTGATTATAGTAGCGTTAAAGACTTGCGCAAAAAGACAAAGAAGGTATTATGCGAAATTGTAAGCTGAATCTGGTAGCAACCAGCACACATGACCCAAAATATATATCTTATTCTCTCCGTAACTTCAAAAAGCTTCCGCAAATAGAGAAACTTTCAAAAGAGCAAAAGTTTGCTATTGAGGTTGTTTCTCGGGTTCTTCCTTTTAAAACGAACAATTATGTAACAGAAGAATTAATCGATTGGGACAATATTCCAAACGACCCTCTCTTTATACTCAATTTTCCCCAAAAGGAGATGCTAAGACCGGAACACTTTGAAGAAATGGCTATGCTTATTCGCAACAGTGCCGGCAAAGAAAAAATTCAGAATGCAGCGAATAGAATTCGTATGGAATTGAACCCTCATCCCAGCGGCCAGATGGAGCATAACAGACCTTCTATAAATGGAAAAATGCTCGAAGGCATGCAGCATAAGTATAAAGAAACCGTGCTCTTTTTTCCAAGTCATGGACAAACCTGCCATGCTTACTGTTCCTTTTGTTTCCGGTGGCCGCAGTTCATTGGGACAAATGACTTGAAATTTGCTATGCGGGATACAGATCTGCTAATACAATATGTTCGTAGACATACCAAAATCACTGATGTTTTATTTACAGGCGGTGATCCGCTTGTTATGAGCAGCAAAATTCTCGGATCCTACATCAATCCGCTTATAGAGGCTAAAATTCCAAACCTGAAGACCATCAGGATTGGTACCAAAGCATTGGGATACTGGCCTTACCGATTTACAAGTGATAACGATGCTGATGAATTAATAGCTCTTTTCAATAAAGTGACTCGGTCAGGAATTCATCTGGCTATTATGGCTCATTTCAACTCTCCTCGTGAGCTGGAAACCATTGCTGTATGTAAAGCTATTGGGCGCATCCGTGAAACCGGAGCTCAGATAAGGGCCCAGTCTCCATTGCTGGCTAATATTAATGACAAGGCTGAAATATGGGCTGGGATGTGGAAGGAACAGGTTAACCTGGGATGCATTCCATACTATATGTTTGTGGCACGAAATACCGGCGCCAAACATTACTTTTGTGTACCATTGGTGCGAGCATGGAAAATTTTTCGCAAAGCATATCAATCAGTAAGCGGACTATCGCGTACTGTTCGGGGGCCGAGTATGTCGGCCCACCATGGAAAGGTTCAAATTCTTGGCGTAAACGAGATTAATGGAGAAAAGGTTTTTGTAATGCAATTTTTACAAGCGCGAAATCCTGATTGGGTATCCCGTCCATTTTTTGCCGGATATGATAAGAATGCCACATGGCTTGATGAGTTGAAACCTGCATTTGGTGAGGATAAATTTTTCTTCGATAAAGCCGAACATACCCTGCGTTTCTGCTAAATTCCAACGACTTCAGTCGACTACTCGACCCCTGGCCCAGACCTGGTCTATAGGCTTTAGTGAGCTAATTTTCCGGTTCCAACGGTAAATATGGCACACCAGTCAGGTTATCGCATGGCGCCAGGGCGGGCACTCGACCATTTTTCTACTCGACTACTCAACCAATTACGGAGGTAAATTGATTATGATTTTAAATAAGATAAGGTTTTTTTTGGCAGTACTTGCTCTATGTGGATTCATTATGTTCGCACCTGGGTGCAAAGATAAGACAACAGAGCAGCAAAGCACATCTCTTATAGCAAAGGATATCACGATTTCCAGGATTAAAGAAAATAGCGATACATTAAATCTCCAGGACACTCTATTAAAAGCTTCGATCATGGAATTTAAGGACGTAAAAAATTATACCTATCTCAATCTTAAAGATTCTACAGGTCAGATATGGGCCGCTCTTCCAAAAATACCGGTTGAGCAAGGTGAAGAGATAGAGATTTCCAACATCATAGTGATGAAAGATTTTCACAGCAAAACACTTGATAAAACCTTTGATGTCATATTATTTGCTATCCCTTCAGTAGGAAAGAGCGTCTGCCCGGCGCCACATGGAGCAATGCCTGGCAAAATGATGTCGGAAATGCCCGTTGATATAATGCCTGGCAGTATGCCTCATGGAGCAGGGGCAGGCAAAGCCGGGGCGATTCCGCAAACTATAAAGGTAAGCAAAGCCGCAGGTAAAGATGCCTATACAATAGAAGAGATCTATTCCAAAAAAAAGATGTTGGAAAATAATCCGGTCAGGGTGCGTGCAAAGGTCGTTAAATTTCTTCCAAATATTATGGGAAAAAACTGGATTCATATTCAGGACGGGACAGGAAGTGCTGAAAATGCGAACCACGATAT
>DAOVDN010000158.1 GCA_030669465.1 Desulfobacterales bacterium
ATGTGCAGGTTGTTTGCGTAATATTAAGTGATGCGCGAGCAATCCGGCCCCTACGACAAAAAGTATCAGAAAGGCTAATCCTGCAACAATCCTTTTAAGATACGTCTTTTGACTGCCGCTCCTTCCGGACGTTTTTTTTTGCTTTTTTTTCCCTCCTGTTTTTCTTTTAGCCATTTGTAATGCTACCGTCCCCCCACACTCTTTAAAATTTCATAACTTGTAAGGATCTCAAGGGCCCGCATAACCTGGTTGTCTGACAGGAGTTCTTCGAGATTAAGAGGACCCTGTATGGATCTACGATGATGAATTTCCGGTTTTTTCTTACCATTCTCTTTATCTCTCGGCTCTCTTTTCCTGTCATTGCTTTTATCCGGTTCTGCATCAAGATGATTTTTTAAATCTTTTTCTTTAAGCAGACCATCCTCGCTCTCATCAGTATCTTCCCTGTCTATGAATCTTTGTTTTACCTCTATGTCAGGCACAATGCCCTGTGCCTGGATAGATCGCCCGCTGGGAGTGTAATATCTGGCAATTGTGAATTTAAGGCCATAACCGTCCCGCAGCGCTTCTACGGTCTGGACTGAGCCCTTGCCAAAAGAAGTGGTTCCAAGTACAAGAGCCCGCTTATGATCCTGCAATGCCCCGGCAACAATTTCAGATGCGCTGGCGCTTCCTCCGTTAATCAGCAAAACAATAGGGTAATTTCTCTTGATCTCGTCCCGATGCGCTTTGAAAATTTTTGTATGTCTTTCCAGCCGGCCTTTGATGGAAACAATGATACCCTTTTCAAGAAAAATATCAGAGACATTGATCGACTGGTTAAGAAGGCCTCCTGGATTATCACGAAGATCAAGGACGAGCCCTTTTAACGAAACATCGCCTGATTCAAGCTCTTCCAAAGCATCTGCAAGGTCTTTTGTTGTGTTGTCTCTGAAATTGGTAACCCGGATATACCCATATCCTGGTTTTAAAACAAAAGATTTTACGCTTTCCATTGGAATAATATCTCGAACCAGCTTGAAATCCATCGGTTCTGAGAATCCTTCCCGTATTATTGTTATAACAACAATTGTTCCTTTCCGGCCTCTCATCTTTTTCACAGCTTCCCAGAGCATCATATCTTTGGTAGCTTCCCCGTCAACCTTGATAATTTTATCTCCGGCCTCTATTCCGGCTTTGTATGCAGGCGTGCCTTCTATGGGTGAAATAACAGTGAGGATTCCTTTTTGCATAGTTATCACTATTCCGATACCGCCGAACTCACCATGGGTATCGATCTGCAACTCTTCAAAGGCTTCGGGCGGAAGCAATGAAGAATGTGGATCAAGGCTGTGAACCATCCCCTGAATAGCCTTTTGCATTAATTTTTTTGTATCAACAGGATCAACGTAGTTTTTTTCAACCAGTTCAATTACATCGGAAAATAATTTAAGGCCCTTGTAAGTCTCTGCGCTGTTGGCTGAAAGATCACGGTAAAATCCTGTCCCTATGATCCAGAATATAACGGCAATTACTACCACCAACCAGACTTTTACGCTTTGTTTTTTCTTTATAGTCATTATAATATTACTCCTTTTGTCACTATTCGACTACTTTCTCCGTAACTTCTCAATAAGCTCGATCTGTGCGGTTAAAAACCACTCAAAACTAATCACGAAAACACGAAAGTGCGAAAACACTTTAACCCCTCAACCACTCAAGTGGATTTATTGGTTTTCCGTGATGACGTATCTCAAAATAGAGCCCGGGACCGATCATTGAACCTGTATCGCCAACCGTGGCGACAACTTCACCTCTTTCTACACTATCGCCCTTTGCTTTAAAAATCTCTTCAGCATGTGCGTAAACTGTGTAATAATTATCCCCATGATCTATAATGATCATGTTGCCATAACCTTTAAACCAACTGGAATAAAGCACCCGTCCATCACATACAGCTCGTATTGGCTCGCCTCTGTCTGCTTTAATGTCAATGCCGCTCCTGAAATTCTTTATATTGAATTTGGTGTTTTTATACGGACCGAAAAAGGAAATTATTTTACCCTTAACAGGCATCTTAAGCAAGCCTTTAAAAGAGGCAAAGCTTTTTGGTGATATCTTTTTAACTTGTTTGAGCTGATTAAATTCCAGGCTTAAAGATTTTATTTTTTGATTTAAAGCATTTGCGGTCTGTTTTAAGGATTCAATTGCAGCTATTTCGAAAGATTTTTTTTTGCGTATACTCCTAAGAAGTCTCGATCGTTTTGCTCTTTCATGAGACAGGATACTGATTTGCTCTTCAATGCTTGATTCAAGAGAGAGTTTTTCACTCCTTTGGGCATTCTGCATCTCTAACAGTCTTTGAAGCCCGGCCTTATTTTTCACAAGGTTTTCCAGGATACTTTCATCATAAGCAAGAATCAGCTCCAGAGCTCTTTTTCGTTGAAAAAGATCGCATATGGATTCAGCCGAGGCAAGAACATGTATTCTGCCCAGCAAGCTAAGTTTATAAAGAGCAATTAGCCTTTTAGTTGCATTGTCTTCGCTGGATTTAATCTTTGTTGTAAGAGCCATGGATGCTTTTGATGTCTTTTTTATCTTTTCTTCAATGGCGGCAAGTTCTGAATGAAGGACTAAGATACGCTTCCTTGCTTTGTTTAGAGCGAAATCTGTTTCGTTTAAGGTGCTTATAATGGTATTTTCTTTTTTGGCAAACGCCAGCACTTCGGCCTTTCGGTTTTCTATTTTACGGTCGATATCTTCCGCCTCTTTTTTGAAGTGCTCAATTCTCATATCCGGTTCTATGTCTGGACCGATCTCGCTGGATTGAGAGCAAAAAATCTCAACAGGGCAAAAAACCAGAATGATACCGGCAGCGGCAACTATATTTTTAAGAATTGTTTTATAGAAAGATAACACCCTAACCATCCTGCAAACATGCCGCACATTATTATTCCGCAAGAAGCCTCAAGGGAAAGAAACCTGATATGAAAGAAACCGGATGAGAAACTCTGCCCAACATTTGAAGATATGAACATAAAAGCTGCAAACAATATGGCAAGACCGATAATTCCTCCAAGGGCCCCCTGGATAAGGCCCTCGATGTAAAAAGGGGTCTTGATGAATCTGTCAGCAGCTCCAACAAGACGCATTATTTCGACTTCTTCGCGTCTTGAATAGAGTACAAGACGGATCGTGTTGGCCACAATAAATACAGCGGCCGTAAAGAAAAGACCGCTCATAGCATATCCGGTTAATCGGAAGAGGTTAAAAATATATGTAAATCGACCAATCCATCGCCGGCCATACCCCACCTCTTCTACCGATGGAAGCGATTCAATCTGAGCTGCCAGAGTCTCGACCTTTTCGCCGCTCGCAGATGATGCTGTCATGCGGATTTCAAAGGCATCCGGAAGTGGATTTTCTTTTAGATTCGCGAGAAATGAAGATTGCCGTTTCATCTGCTCTTTAAGTATTGAGAGCGCTTCATCTTTTGATATGAATCTGACATCGGAAACCCCGTACATTGATTGAATTTTGTGTCTTATATCTAAAAGCCTTGCTTCGGAGATATCAGGTTTAAGATATGCCATTATTCTTATACCCTTTTTCCAGGAATTCATTGCATCATTTGCATTTATGAAAAAAAGAGCAAAAGCGCTGACGATAAGGATTGATAAAGCTATTGTAATGATAGTAACTCCGCTCAGAAACCTGTTTTTCAGGATATCCTGTATAGCCTGTTTAAAAAAAAGAGTCATA
>DAOVDN010000147.1 GCA_030669465.1 Desulfobacterales bacterium
AGTTGATGGAAAATTGATAGAGGCAAAACAGGATCTGGTTTACATAGCGCTTAACAAACCGCGGGGATATGTCTCAAGCTGCGAGCAGGCAGATGATAAGATAGTTCTCGATCTTATAGATATTCCGGAACGCATATATCCTGTGGGACGACTTGACAAGGATTCAACCGGACTTCTGATTCTGACCAACGACGGCGGGCTCCATCACAGGCTTTCTCATCCTTCCTTTGACCATGAAAAGGAATACGAGGTTGCCGTAAAAAAACCTATATTAGACGGGGCTCTTCGAAAGATGGAGAAAGGCATGCCTATGATGGGAACAAAGACCAGACCCGCGGAAATAAAAAGAATTTCTCCAACCCGCTTTCGCATCGTACTCAAAGAAGGTAAAAACAGGCAGATACGCCGCATGGTCAGAAAGGTGGGGGCTCAGGTTGCCGGACTAAAGAGGATAAGGATTGCAAACATAAAACTTGGAAGGCTTGCCCAGGGGTCATGGCGTTATCTTGCAGAAAAAGAAAAAAAAGAGCTTTTAAAGATTCTGTAAACGCAACCGTTTAGGCCGCCACGTAGGGCGGCCCTACCGTTAATCAAGGGTATGAACCCCAGCGCGACACGGTATTTTTCCATTTGGATGTTACATCCCGGTAGGGCCGCCCTACGTGGCGGCTGTTACTCGAAAACAAAAGGATCAAACAATTGACAATTGAATTAAGACAAATCGACGAATATCGGTGGGAGCTTCCAAAAACCGGCGCCATGCGTGTACCTGGCATCATATATACAAACGCTTCACTGCTGAAAATCGAGCGGCTGGAAGAGCCTCTAAAACAGGTGGCAAACGTTGCAACGCTTCCTGGTATTTTAAAGGCATCTCTTGCAATGCCTGATATGCATTGGGGTTATGGATTTCCCATCGGCGGTGTCGCTGCCTTTGACTGGGAATCGGGTGTCATATCTCCTGGAGGGGTGGGCTATGATATAAACTGCGGCGTACGTCTTGTGACTACGTCGCTTGTTGAAAAGGATGTCAGACCGAGACTTGCTGACCTTGTAAATGCGCTTTACAGCTACATCCCTTCAGGAGTCGGTTCCACAGGCTCTATTAAACTTTCCGTACAGGAAGAAAAGAATGTCCTTACGCAGGGCAGCAGGTGGGCTGTGCGCCAGGGTTTTGGTGTTGATCTTGATATAGAACATACAGAAGATAGGGGGTGTATGCCGAATGCCGATCCGGATCTGATAAGCCAGAGAGCCCTTGAAAGAGGACGAAAACAGCTTGGAACTCTGGGTTCCGGAAATCATTTTGTTGAGGTCGGAGTGGTAGATACTGTTTATAATCCGGAAGTTGCCAAAGCGTTCGGCCTTTTTGAAGGACAGGTAACGCTGATGCTCCATACAGGTTCCCGTGGATTTGGATATCAGGTTTGTGACGATTTTCTGGCTTTTATGACAAAACATGTAAAGAAACTCGGGTTTGATCTGCCGGATCGGCAGCTTGCATGTGCCATGATACAGTCAGAAGAAGGAATGCGCTATTTTAATGCAATGGCATGCGCTGCAAACTATGCCTGGGCTAACAGGCAGGTTTTAATGCACAGGGCCCGTGAGGTGTTTTCAAGTCTGTTTGGTATGGGCCCAGCGGACCTTAACATGAACCTGCTTTATGACGTGTGTCACAATATAGCAAAAAAAGAAGAGCATGTTATAGAAGGGAAAAAACGCCTTGTTTGCGTGCACAGAAAAGGTGCGACCAGGTCTTTTCCACCAGGACACGAAGCGCTTTGCGATGATTATCGCAATACAGGGCAGCCTGTACTTATTCCCGGAGATATGGGCACAGCTTCTTATGTTCTTGTCGGCACACAAAAAGCCATGGAAGAAACCTTTGGCTCAACCTGTCATGGAGCGGGCCGTGTTCTGAGCAGAAAAGCCGCAAAAAAAGCAAGCAAAGGCAGAGCTATATATCGCGAACTTGAAGATAAGGGGATCCTTATCAGATGTACCGGCAGATCAACCATGGCTGAAGAAATGCCTGATGCTTACAAGGATATATCCCAGGTAGTTGAGGTGGTTCACGGCGCCGGCATTTCAAAAAAAGTGGCAAAGTTAATACCAATGGCGGTTGTTAAAGGATGAATTCACTTCAAGCGGCGATGCTCGGCATAATCCAGGGAATTACCGAGTTTTTACCTGTAAGCAGCTCCGGACACCTGGTGATTTTCCAGCATCTTTTCGGATTAAAAGAACCGGAACTCTTTTTCGATATAAGTGTACACATGGGAACCCTGGTGGCTGTAATAATTTTCTTTCGGAAAGAAATACAAACAATAGCCATCTCCCTGGCACGTTTTTCTTCTTTGTACTTTAAAAAAGATGTATCATTTTCTTATATTTATGAAGATCCAAATACAAAACTCGCCTTTCTTATTGTTATAGGATCTATTCCCACAGCGATACTTGGACTTTTGTTTCATAAGGTGGCTGATCAGCTTTTTTCATCTGCTTTTATCGCAGGTTTTATGCTGATCGTAACGGGTTGCTTTTTGTGGAGCACCAGGTGGATTAAAAAGAAAAGCGGAAATATTGATCATTTTTCAATAAAAGATGCTCTGACTATAGGGCTGGTGCAGGGTATAGCCATCATGCCCGGAATATCGAGATCAGGTTCAACCATTACTGCGGGACTCTTTTTAGGGTTGAACCGCGAAACAGCGGCCAGGTATTCTTTTCTCCTGTCAATACCGGCTATTCTGGGCGCCGAAGTCTTGACCCTGAAAGATTTATCTGCTCACGCATTATTTCTTGATAAAGTTACACTACTTGGCGCAGTTTCATCATGTATTGTGGGGTACTGTGCCTTAAAATTGCTTGTTTATATAGTTAAGCAGGGGCGTTTACACATTTTTGCACCATACTGCTGGATCGCAGGGATTATGGCGGTAATTTTGGGATGGTAATAAGGAGGGTTTTTGCATGAATTCGGAAATGTTTAGAGAATATGATATCAGGGGAATAGCGGGCAAGGACATGACGGAAGACGATGTAATCCAGATAGGAAAGGGTGTTGGAACATTTCTTTTGCAGCACGGTTGTTCAAAGCTTACCGTTGGGCGTGACTGCAGGATAACCTCCGACCTTTATTCCAAAAAGCTTATTGAAGGCTTGCTGTCAACCGGATGTGATGTAATCGATATCGGAGTTTGCACAACCCCTGTCCTTTATTATTCAATAAAACACCTCAAACAGGAAGGCGGTGTCATGGTAACCGCCAGTCATAACCCTCCTGAATACAACGGTTTTAAGCTCTGTATGGATTCAGATTCGATACACGGCAAGGATATACAGAAAGTTCTCGGCATTATTAATGAAAAATCGTTTGCCGGCGGAAAAGGATCTGCATCTTCTGCCGATGTTGTTCCGTCATACAAAAAGTTCATAGAAAAAAATATAACCATATCAAAGCCGCTCAAGGTTGGTGTGGATGCGGGCAACGGCACTGCCGGGGTAATTGCTGTTCCTATATTAAGAAACCTCAATTGCGAGGTTTATGATCTTTACTGCGATATGGATGGTACTTTTCCGAATCACGAAGCCGATCCTACCAGGATAGAAAACATGAAAGACCTTATAGATATGGTAAAGGAAAAGGGGTTGGATATAGGGATCGGTTATGATGGTGATGGTGACCGTATTGGTGTAGTGGATGAAAAAGGAAATATTGTCTTTGGCGACCAGCTCATGATCATATTTTCCAGGGAGATCCTGTCAAGAAAACCCGGAGCTACATTTGTATCTGAAGTAAAGTGTTCAAAAACAATGTATGACGACATCGAAAAGCATGGCGGCAGAGCTATCATGTGGAAAACCGGACACTCTCTGATCAAAAAGAAGATGAAGGAAGTAAAGGCCGAGCTGGCAGGTGAGATGAGCGGGCACATGTTTTTTGCCGACCGCTATTTTGGTTTTGATGACGCTGTTTATGCATCCTGCAGGCTCCTGGAAATATTATCCAGCACCGGAAAAAAGATATCCGATCTTTTGTCTGATGTTCCAAAGACATATTCTAC
>DAOVDN010000044.1 GCA_030669465.1 Desulfobacterales bacterium
ATATAACCCGAAAACTTTTTAAACTTAATGAGGATGAGTAACCAGTAAATTGAAGATTGAAGATTGAAGATTGAAGATTGCCTGATGACTAATATCCAGCAATGAGAAGCTGAAAGCTCAAAGCTGAAAGCTAACAACCAGCAACCAGCAACGAGCAACCAGTAACCAGTAACCAGCAACCAGTAACCAGTAACCAGCAACCAGTAACAACCAGTAACGAGTAACGAGTAACGAGTAACGAGTAACGAGCGCAAGGAGGATTTAATTTGAAAAAAATAGTGTTTCTTTTTCCTGGCCAGGGTTCACAGGCTGTAGGCATGGGCCTTGACTTTTATCAGGAATATACTTTTGTAAGAGAACTTTTTGATACGGCGGAGGAAATTACCAGGATAAACATATCAAAACTCTGCTTCAAAGGCCCTATGGAAGATCTTACCGCAACCGTTAATCTTCAGCCCGCTGTAACCGCCGTAAATCTTGCCTGTCTTGCCCCAATACAAAAAGAAGGCGTAAAACCCGAGATTTCAGCAGGCCACAGTCTTGGAGAATATAGTGCGCTTTGCGCATCAGGAGTTGTTTCAACGCAAGATATCTTCGGCCTTGTTTTGAAAAGAGGGGAGTTGATGCACAGGGAGTCGACAAAACACAAAGGTGCAATGCATGCTATTATCGGGCTTCCTATAGATGCTGTTTCCGAACTTGTTGCCAAAGTTCAAATGGAGGGGGTTGTATCAGTGGCAAACCACAACACAGAGCATCAGATTGTTATAACAGGATCTCCTGAGCAGGTTAAGAAGGTTTCATCGCTTGCCGCAACGCAGGGGGCAAGGGTTGTGCCTTTAAGAGTAAGCGGAGCATGGCATAGTGAATTCATAAGAGGGGCGGAAGATGAGTTTAAAGATTTTCTTGAGACTGTCTCTTTTAGCGCACCGAAATGTCCCATAGTTCATAATGTTACTGCTGATTTTGCAATGAATCCGGATGAGATCAGATCGATTATGGCAAAGCAGTTGTGCAGCCCTGTAAGGTGGTATGACTCAATGCGCAAGCTTATAGAAGAAAGAGCGGAAATCTTTGTAGAGATTGGTCCAGGGAAGGTACTCGCCGGTTTGTTAAAAAAGATTTTGCCGGATGATTATCATTGTAAGATTTATAATGTAAACAATTTAAAGAGCCTTGAAAGGTTCCTTGAAGAGGTTTCCTAAATTCGCAATTCCTCAATGTGTCTTGGTGGCTGAACTGATTGTCTGATTTTTTGTTCTTTACATAAATATTGTATTATGGTATTAAAACATCTTTTTTTAGAGATCAATTAGCGCACCTTCGGCGCGAGCTGATAGCTCTTAGTTGATGGCTGATGGCTTTTAACTCCCTAATAAAATTGATAAAAAAATGGAAATTCATATACTATGAACTTAGCGCCCTTCGGGCGGACTTTATTGACAGGATTAACAAGATGTACATGATTTCTATCCTGATCATCCTGTATATCCTGTCAAAAAAATGGGATTTCCTATACTATTTAATTTTGTGTGTTTTAGCGAATTACCTATCTAAAATCTACAATCTGTCAAAGGCTTAATCATGAAACAGAAAGACATTGAATATTTTAAAGAGATTTTGACAAACCAGATGGAAGATCTTTTGAACAAGGCAGATGATACCGTTACAGGCATGACTGTTCCGAAAGAAAATTTTCCAGATCCAACAGACCGTGCTTCCCTTGAATCAGACCGGAATTTTCTTCTTCGTATAAGGGACAGGGAGGGCAAGCTTATCAAGAAAATTAAAAAAGCCCTTGAACGTATTGAAAACAATACATTCGGGATTTGTGAAAAGTGCGGTGAAGATATTTCTATAGAACGGCTCAAGGCCAGACCTGTTACCACTCAATGCATTGAATGCAAAACAAAAGAGGAGGCTTTGGAAAAAGCCCTTGGATTATAACAAGCAAGCGAGAATTGATCTTCACATTCACTCAACTGCTTCAGATGGAACACTTTCTCCATCTGAAATTCTTGTCCTGGCCCAAAATCTTAACCTCAAAGCTATTGCTATTACAGATCATGATACTATTGATGGTTCAAAAGAGGCCATTGCTCTCGGCATACCTCCTTCCGTTCAATTCTTAACCGGTATTGAAATAAGCGCATCTCCACATCCATCTTTTCCCTGTTCCGACAGCTTCCATATATTGGGTTATTCTATCAGACTCGATGATCCTGTTTTAAATAAGACGCTTGATGTGCTGCAACAGTCCAGGAAGAACCGAAACCCCAAGATTATAAAACGTCTTAATAGCCTTGGAATCGATCTTACATTAAAAGAGGTTATTGATGAAGCCGGAGAATGCCAGCTTGGAAGGCCTCACATCGCACAGCTTATGCTTAAAAAAGGTTATGTTAAATCAATTATTGAGGCATTTAATAAATACCTTGCAAGAGGCAAGCCGGCATACGTTGATAAATACCGCATCGACTGCGAGCGGGCGATTGGAATCATACTTGGCGCCGGAGGCATCCCTGTTCTTGCCCATCCCTTTCTTCTTAAACTTAAAAATGATGCGCTTCTGGAAGATCTGATTCTCTCTTTAAAGGAAATGGGACTTATGGGAATAGAAGTCTATTATTCTGAACACTCGGCGGATCAAACAGCAACTTATGCTGATATTGCGAATCGCCACGGATTATTAATGACCGGCGGCAGTGACTTTCACGGTTCTATAAAGCCGGAAATTAAAATGGGGTACGGAAAAGGAAATCTTTTTGTACCTTATGAACTATATGAGAAATTAGTAAATAGTCGTCAGGAAATGAAATGGACCAAATAGATATTTCTGAATTTGAACAAAAACTTCTATATAAATTTAACAATATAAATATTCTTAACGAGGCTCTTTGTCACAGTTCGTTTGCAAATGAACAAATCACTGCAGACATTCGGGATAATGAGCGTCTTGAATTCCTTGGGGACGCTGTTTTAAACCTTATTGTCGGGCATATTCTCATGCAGCGCTATCCGGATATAGATGAGGGTGACCTTTCAAGGAAGCGCGCCAATCTGGTTAATGAATCCTGGCTTGCAACCATTGCCCGCACGATAGATCTTGGACTTTACATACGATTAGGCAGGGGAGAGATTCAGACAAACGGCCGGGAAAAGAACTCAATACTGGCCGATACGTTTGAGGCTGTAATTGCTGCTATCTATCTGGATGGCGGTTTTGATGCTGCATTTAAAATCGTTGATACCCATTTTTCGAAACCGCTTGATTCTATTACAGCTCCAATGGCGAGTCATGATTATAAAAGCCGGCTTCAGGAACTTGTTCAGGTAGGTCAGAGAGCGGCGCCTTGTTATAATGTTATTCACGAAAGCGGCCCTGATCACGATAAGACCTTCAGGGTACAATTGAAGGTGGGTGAAATCCGTGCGGAAGGAGTCGGCAAGAGCAAGAAGATGGCGGAACAGGATGCTGCAAGAAAGGCTCTTGAAATTATATAGTCTCGTTTCTCGTTGCTGGTTTCTTGTTGTATAGGAAATTATAAAATTATGCTTTCTTTATGTCCCACAGGGCTTACAAGAATTATCAATATGCCACAACAAAGAATAAATAAATCTCTCACAGGCGCAGAGTCCGCAGAGTTAATTATATTAAAAAGTTTTTCTCTGTGTCCTCTGTGTCCTCTGTGAGAGATCATTGCCGTTTTGTTCTTTCTCGTTTCTCGTTTAATGATAAAAACCAGCAACGAGCAACGAGCAACGAGTATCTTATGAAAGCATCTGGTTTCCGACCCTTTATAATTCCGGTTTTTCTGCCTAATCTTGGATGTCCTCATCAGTGCGCTTTCTGCAATCAAGCAGCTATTACCGGGGCAAAACGAAATATTCTCTCTCCTGAAAAACTCAGCTCCCAGATAAATGAATTTCTTAATTACAAAGGAAGGCGCAGGAATAAAGCTCAAATTTCATTCTATGGTGGAACCTTTCTTGGGCTAAAAAAGGATTACATCGAGTCCTTGCTTTATGAGGTCACAAAATTCGTAAATGAAGGAAAAGTTGAGAGCATCAGGTTTTCTACTCGTCCTGATACCATAGATAATGAGCGGCTTGATACTTTAAAAGATTTTCCCGTTAAAACAATTGAGCTTGGCGTCCAGTCCATGGATGATCATGTGCTGGCCATGGTAAAACGCGGGCACACTTCATTAGACACAGAAAAAGCGGTCAATCTGCTAAGGGAACGAAACTATGAGATTGGCTTGCAGATGATGGTTGGACTCCCTGGTGATGACGAAATAAAAGCGCTCGCTACAGGCCGGCGGATAGCAGATCTTTCTCCTGATTTTGTCAGAATTTATCCTACGGTTGTTCTTGAAAAGACCCTTCTCGCGAGATGGTACAAAAAAGGATCATATACCCCATTATCTCTGGAAGCATGCGTTAGTCTGGTTAAAAAGCTTTATCTTCATTTCAGAAAAAATAATATCCAGGTAATCCGCATGGGACTTCAGGCATCGGAAGACCTGGAAAAAGGCTCGACAATTCTTGCCGGACCGTATCATCCTGCCTTTGGACACCTTGTCTATTCAGAAATTTTTCTTGATATGGCTGCATCTATACTTGAATCGAAAAAAGGGCTTGAATCGAAAAAAGGCTGCTGCGACAGAGTTACAATAAAGGTTCATCCGCAAAGTATTTCCAAAATGAGGGGCTTAAAAAACAGGAACATCGAAATTCTTAAAACAAAATTTCACATTAAATCGCTTAAAATTATACCGGACTCCTCTATCGAAAAAGATAAAATTGAAATTCCCAACCCCATCCGCAGACCCGCCTGCCATGCGTTGTAATTGCGTTGACATAGTAAAAAGCACGTTTGCAGGCACCCGATTATGATACTTCGTTAAATCCATACAAAGGCATTGCGGGCAGGTTTCGCAGATTACCGCAGATTATTTAAACATTAATCATCCTAATCATCCTAATCATCCAATCGACAATCGACAATCGACAATCGACAATCGATATTACATTCCTGATTTAAAAAACTCTTCCGGTTCGGTGATTGAATCAAGCTTTTTTGTATATTCAGTTGGGGTCGTTCCTTCCTTGAAGCACTCAAATATAGTCTTTTTAGATTCAGGAAGAGGCAAAAGACCGGTTTCTGCGTCTATTTTAGAAAAAACAACTCCCTCCGGCACCTGAAAAACCCTGACAGGTTTATCCGCGAGGACTTTCTTCATAAAAGCAAGCCATATCGGGCTTGCCGCTCTTGAGCCTGTTTCGCTCTTTCCAAGAGAACTCTCATCATCAAAACCCACCCATGTTCCTGTTATATAACGTGGCGTGTAACCCACGAACCAGGCATCATACAGATTGTTTGTTGTGCCGGTCTTGCCTGCTGCAGGCCTGTTCAACGCCCTGACCCTTCGGCCGGTTCCATGTTTGACCACACCCTCAAGAAGGTTGGTTATAATGTAGGCAGTGCTCTTTTCTATTACTTTTTTTCTTTCCGGATTAATCTTTTCAATTACATTTCCATCCCGGTCAACGATTCTTGTTATAAAAACAGGTTGTACAAGATAGCCAAGATTGGTAAAAACCGAATAAGCATTAACTAGTTCAAGCAGCGATACTCCGGAAGATCCAAGTGCTATTGAAAGATCCCTGCTCAATTTTGATGTGATACCAAATTTTTTTGCGTAATCTATTGTATAATCAATACCGATATCCCTTAAGATCTTTATAGTTACTACGTTACGCGACTTTGCAAGAGCTTCGCGAAGAAGCGTGGGACCGTAGAATTTTTCCTCGTAGTTCCTGGGCTTCCATGTAAAGTCATGTTCTCTATCCTGAAACACAATTGGAGAGTCGATTATCATGGTTGCAGGAGTGTATCCCTTGTCAATGGCTGCTGCATATATTATCGGTTTAAAAGCGGAACCAGGCTGCCGCCTTGACTGGACGGCTCTGTTGAACTGGCTTTCCCTGAAATCCCGTCCACCAACCATGGCCTTTACCTGACCTGTTTCCGACTCGATACAGACCAGGGCGGCCTGGACCTTTGGAGTCTGTTCCAGGGCAAGCTCCCACAGCAAACCATCGTCTGTCTTCTTTTTAAGTTTCACCAGTATAACATCACCGCCGGCCAGTACATCTCCGGGGTTTATAACTTTGGCTTCATAGTAAGCTAATTCCGGATCCGGTTTTCTTGCCCAAAGCATACTGCTAAGTCTGATTATCCCCCTGGCTGTACCTATCCGAACAGTAACAGTATTGTTGGCATCGTTAACATCTATTACAACACCTTTTACCGTCTTTCCTTCTTCTAAAGGATGTTTGTCAAACTCGGCCTGAAGCTCATTTGAAAACGACTCGATCTCCTCTTGTGCAAGGTGTTCCAGCGGACCTCTGTAACCCTGTCGTTTATCAAGATCATTTAACCCCTTGTTGATTTCTTGCCGGGCTGTCTTTTGCATTTCAATATTAACAGCAGCATAAATCTTGAGCCCCTCCTTGTATAGAGCATCTTGACCATATTTTTTTTCAACATAACGCCTTATATGCTCTGTATAAAATGGAACCTCTTCTATATACCAGTTTCGTCTTGGTTTTATATCAAGCTTTATATTTATGGCTTCTGTTGCTTGAATGTTGGTTATATAATCTTCTGCAACCATCCTGTTTAAAACGTATATCTGGCGCTGCTTTGCTCTTTCCGGATATCTGAAAGGAGAATATTTGCTGGGAGCCTGAGGCAGACCGGCTAAAACAGCACATTCGGCAAGATTCAATTCTTTTGTGGATTTTCCAAAATAATTCTCAGCAGCAGCTTCCACGCCATATGCTCCATGTCCCAGATAAATCTGGTTCAAATACAAAAAGAGGATTTCCTCTTTGGTAAATATCTTGTCAATGCGGTATGCGAGGATAGCCTCTTTTATCTTGCGGCTGTAGATTCTTTCCGGTGTCAAAAAAAATGACTTTGTGACCTGCTGGGTAATTGTGCTGCCGCCCTGGACTATAGTTCCAGCTTCGATATTCTTGAAAAATGCTCTAATAATGCTAAAAAAATCTATTCCACTGTGTTTAAAAAACCTTGCATCTTCTGCTGCAACAAACGCCTCTATCAGCATTTCCGGTATGCCGGGCAGAGGAACCACGATTCTTCGCTCTTTATAAAATTCAGCGATTTTTCTGTTGTCATCAGAAAACACAGTTGTGATCACCGGAGGACGATAGTCTGATAGAGAAGAGATTTTAGGAAGGTTTTCGCTGAGATAGAAATAAAGACCGGCAATCGCAACTGTGCCGGATATTATCATAAAAACAGCCGTCCAGATGCACCATCGGATAATCTTTGCAAGATATCCCTTTTGCTGACGTCTTGCACGCTTTTTTAATATATGAGATCTGCTTTTACGTTTTGACATAATCTCAATCCCTCAATCCCTCAATTATTCGTTGATTCATTTTGAAGATTCTTTGATAATTGAATGATTGCGAACCACAAAAGAATTATTTTAGAAACTATACCAAATATTGATCCCTTAATCAAGAACCTCTGCCAACAGAGAATCTTATCAAAAAATAGTCGTAATTACTCACCCATGAATGAACACAAATTTACACAAATAACGCTTAAATAAATTCTATGGACCGTTATCGGCATACAGAACTTGTAACCGTTCACGGGTTTAAAGGTTCAAGGTTCTGGGTTAAGGTAACCCTGAACGGTGAACTCTGAACTTGTGAACGCTTACAGAAATAGGTGCCACCTTTAATATTTGCTCGTCGAAAGTTCGACATAAGCCATGCTCAATTATTGTTTGTAAATCGTAGGGTGCGTTTTACGCACCAAAAACATTCCATTTTGCCCA
>DAOVDN010000079.1 GCA_030669465.1 Desulfobacterales bacterium
CTGCAAATCATAAGTTTTTCTTGACAAAAGATCAATTTGTGTATATAGAAAAAAAATTCGCAAATGGTAAATTGAGACGCTCCATTGTAAAAGCAACCAAAGAGAATCATTGCAAAAAGGAGGACTTATGAAATTCTTAAAATCAGTTTTGATGTTCGCCTGTCTTGTATTGCCGTTGATGATGCTATGTCAAGATGCAAACGCAGATCCAGGAAAAAAGAAGGCAAAGACCATTGACGAACTGGCGGCAAGATATGACGTGAGTTCCTGTAAGGAATGCCATGAAGAAATTTATGAAGAATGGGAAAAATCGCTCCATTCACGCTCTATCTTTGGAACTGGTAGAACTGCTGCCACCATCAAAACCACCATTACAAACGGCCTGATGACCTGGCCTTATTCTGGCGTCGAGAAGGGTAAACATGTCCTTCGTTCTGGCGTAGAGCTTCCTTTTGATCTAAAAACTATCAAGGTAGAGCATTTCATGATGTGCGCCAAGTGTCATTTACCACAGCTCATAGAGGCCACTGATGACGTCATGCGGGACATTGTAGAGACAGCATTTACTAAACCTAAAAACCGAGCTGAATGGGATGAAATTAGAAAAAAACTTAGTAAGCTCAGCATCAACTGCCTGGTCTGTCATCAGAGGAATGCCATCGTCCACAAGTGGGTTGATGGTTTCCCGGAAAAGGATGTCTTGTATGGTAAAGAGGATATGGAACATGAATCAGAGGAATATCCCACCATAAAAAAGAATCCCATCATGAGCGAATCCATCGTCTGTGGGCAATGTCATGGTACTGGACCAAACTTTGAGTTTGAAAATCCATCAATGTGTGCAGCCCTCTATGGAAGTTATCTTTTTAATTATGTTTTTAATGGTGGCCATGAGACTTGCCAAGATTGCCATATGACAAAGTTCAATAAAGGTCATGTAATGCCTGCTTACCGTGATCTTGACATGGGAAAGGCGGCTGTAGAGCTTAAGGTTGATGGCTTTAGTTATTATTGGCGAAAAACCCATCATGAGGCCATTCCCTTAGCGGTACTCAATGTAGAAATGACTAATAAAACAGGACATTCAATCCCGGATGGGTGAGCAAGCCCTGCAAAGGTGGTCCTGGATGTGACCGCGAAGACTCCTGATGGCAAGGAAATCTATAAAGAATCAAAAGTCCATATGCCTGTCCCACCCAAATTTGGCCGTGGTTCTGAAATGGGCCGGGGACCATATGAAAAATCTGGACTGCTTCCTGGTACTAATAGCCTTGCACCTTTCTGCACAATAACAAATACCTTCAAAATTCCATTCCCGTATGAGGATATAAAAAAAGGGAAAGAGACTGTTAAGAACATTTTGTTTAAGGAGATGGATGTTGACGTGGAAATCTGGTACCTGCCCTTTGGCGAGAGAAAAGGAAAGCTCTGGGACGGCGAGAAATTCAGTAAAGCCGCGGTGCTTTGGAAAAAGGTAACAAAAAAGATGACCATCGACTAAAGTGATGGCATATAAAACCGGAAACTATCGAGGCAGGGGCATATATCTTTGTTTTCAGCACCCTTGATCGCAGGTTCACCAAGGATGGGAATTTGCTTTTTGAATAGCAAAGAATGGCATAATGAATTCACCTTTTACCTTTGAGCTTTCAGATTTTGTATGTTGGGTTGAGACCTACGAACCCGGAGGGCTCGGAGAGGCACGATCCTAGAACCTAATTTGCTTGCATTTGTGCATTTGTTGGGTTTCACTATTATAGATTGCACAATACATGAACTACTCCGCAACAAGCTGCGGGGTATCGCGCATCTGCTTTTTACAATTCACGAAAATCTGCGTAATCTGCGGATTAAAGTCAGCATGTTATGCCGAGATGGTATGAGAATAATATAAAGGTAAGAAGAAAAGGTCAGGATTTTGATGCAGGGATAGGAAAGAATGACGCTGGGAAGCTCAAAGCTGAAAGCTCAGAGCTGAAAGATAGAAGCTGAAATCCAGATTCAAAAGACACACCCCCAGTTAAATAAGCGCTTGCGCAATTTAACCCCGATGAAATGGCCTTCGGATTTCATTGGGCAGGCGCGGTAAAAATCCGCCACGTACGATTTTCCGAACATACGGGGCAGATGATCTGGTAAAAAGTTTCTGATATTACCATCGGAATTGCCGCAAAATTTATTACTTGATTTTCCTGAAGCACACTATAGAATAAAGCAGAATCAAAACGTGATTTTCCTGCATCTTCTTTGACCTTTTCACGGAATTTGCGAATTCCAGTATCCTGGCCGTCTTTTTCTAATTTGTCTTGCTGGTCCATCCAGCCTTGATACGCGGTGGTCAGAGCCATAATTAAAACAGTGAGATATACATGAGCCCGCGGAACCCGGCTTTGGTATTTAGTGAAGGTCTCTGGATAAACCACGCTTGTTTTGCTTCCCGAAACAAGGAGTTTTCGATTTCGCTTCTGGCATCATAGCTGTCATATGCTTTTAATGGTTTGTTTACAGGAGCGTTGGTCAAAAACCCGGCAGAGGTCAATTCCTCGACGCCTACGACCTCCCAATAGTCGGTTTCAACCGTTTTGTTTTTGCCGTAACCGACATTGCGATTTCGTGTCCTGGTTACGCGGTAAAGCCACGGTCAATAGCAATAGATGTGATTTTTGCGTGGTCACCCAGGTTGGCGATGGCCTGCTGTATGACTGCCGGTTTGCCTCTGCGCCAGCCCTCTCTCCACAGCATACTCTGAGACCTTTCAGGCATAGCCTTTTTGCCTCTGACCAGCCACCAAGACTCCTGATCAAGGCACTTTCTATCAAATCATCCCGGCGACGTTGATCAAGCCCTGGCTTTTTTCCTGCCCATCAACATACTATGCTCACAATATGGATATCGTCCCCGTTCCTTACATCAAATAGACGTCTTCCTGGCAGATAATGGATTTGCCGTGTGCAGCGCATCCCCTATCCGGTCGTACCAAAAATCTCTGTTACGGGAAGCATTGCGATATCGATATATTTTCTATAATTTGGGATCCGTTTGTATCAGGGCCTGAGTTTGCCATGGCGAGCAAGCCCTTACTCTTGCCCGAGTCCTACGCTTATCAATTTTGTATAAACAGAACCCGTGGGTTTCAGTTCGCTTTTGAACAAGAGGAGTTTGTCGGCAATAAATGTTTCTGATTCAAATTCCCCAAATTCTTTTATTGCATCGATGAGTCTTTTTGAATTGATCTTTTTCTTTATCCGGGCAAGTGTAAGGTGTCCTTTAAATGGTCTATTCTCAGGCTGGAAACCGATTGTTTCTAATTTTTCATCAAGTCTCTTCTGCAGGCCGACAAGCAGGTCTGTCTCCCCTCTGATTCCAACCCATATAACACGGGGGCGTTTTATGCCGGGAAAGACACCTATCCCTTTTGCTGTAAGTGATATAGGAGCGTATTCCTTTGCGGATTCAAATATTACTCCGCCGATCTTTTCAATATCAGCCTCTTTGATGTTGCCTAAAAATTTAAGCGTGACGTGAATATTTTCCGGACAGACCCACCTTGCTTTGAGTCCATAAGACCTTATTCCTTCCTGAACCTTGCTGATAGAAGAAATAATATTTTTCGGAAGCTCAAAAGCTATGAAAGTTCGTATGGTATGGGACATGAGATATATACTAACATGGAAGCGTAAACTGTGGTTCGCCAAGGATGAATTTGCCTTTGGAAATCCATTTTTTTAATGTTTCGGCAATTTCACGAGCCCTTACCATGCTGGAAAGCGGAACGGTCGGTATTTTTTCTCCTTTGAATTTTATATGGCCGCTTTTAAGCTCTGCGTAACTAACCTGGCCGTAGCTTTTTGAGATTCCGTTTGGATAATCATGCCCGTAATCAACGATCTGGGTAAATATTTCCTCATCAGATACAGCAGTATACTGAACAATTTCTTCATTCAGTATAGGAATCGGAATGCCAAGGCCGACTGCAAGTGAGCTTCCATAACCCTGTATGCTCACTCCCACAAGCCACTTGGGGCTCATCTTTTTCAGGTCTCCCATGACCCACAGGGTTCCGGCAGGTGCAAGAGGAACTCCTTTTTTTGTTCTCTTTACAGAAGGCTCGTGCTGTGTACCATACCATGTAACATACCCTATGCCGCCACCCAGAAAGATCCTGGTCCCGAGGCCGATTGTTTTGTAATAAGGATCATTCAAAAGCGGGCTCAATTCTCCTGCAGAGCTATAGTTTGCATTACCTGCTCTGGGCTTCAGTGTGCCCATGTAAGTATAAATAGTTTTGTTTGTGAGGTTTACAGCACAGTTATAATTCTGATATCCGTTTCTAGGGTTGCATAGTGTGGCGCCGGGAAGTGTGCGCAGAGCTATCTCCTTTTCGATCATCTGGTTCGGATAGCAGGATGTTCCATAAGATGTTGCTTTTAAATGTACCTTCTTTCCTGCAACCAGATCCTGGATCACGTGGCCGCCGCCGTAGTTAAATTCACCGGGATAGACTTTGTTTAATGGATCATCCTCGCATAGTTCTGTGGCTCCAATATAGCAATCAACAGCGGCCACTCCTGCATATGCAGGCACTTTATTCAACCAGACTCTGGAAGCCCTTATTGTTGGAACAGAATGCCCGAAATTTATAAACGCTCCGGAAGAACACATGGGAGAGAAAGTCCCGGTAGTCACAATATCAACATGTCTTGCAGCCTCAACCGGCCCTTCTTCCTTGACAATATCGATTATCTCCTCAGCAGTAACCACAACAACTTCACCGGACCTGATCTTTTCATTGATCTCCTGATAGGTCTTGTTAACCTTATATTTTTTCATTACTGATAATTCTCTCAAAATTCATAATTTGGGAATTTAGGGATTCGCTTCGCTTAATTTATCAATCATATCCTCTCTTGTGCCTTTGTGCCTTAGTGGCTAAACTGTTACCTCGATTTCACCTCATTGATCTTATTTGTAATATTGTTTTTTATCCAGGCTGCATCCCACCATTCAAGCGGATTTACAAAAGTATTATGAATAAGGATGCTAAAATGGAGATGATCGCCACCGGCAAGGCCTGTGATGCCGGTGCGTCCTATGATTTCGCCTTTTGATACGATTTGCCCTTCTTGTACATCATAACTACTTAAATGAGAATACATGCTCAGCAGTCCAAAACCATGATCAATCATTACTGTTTTTCCGTAAATATCTATGGGGCCGGCGAACACAACTTTTCCCTTGTTTGATGCAGGAACAGGTGAATGCGCAATAGAGGCCAGATCTATACCTAAGTGGACCTGGCGGTCGATTATACGGCCTTTATATTTGTATTCTCGATGATCGGCAAAACCTGCTCTGTTTGCCGACTTCGGAAGTCTCAAGAATACACCGTCCCAGTATAAAACTTTACCGGTCTTTTCTCCTAATCCTGTTATTTTTTTGTAATTGGCCAGACGGAGATTGCGGTTGACCATAAGGAATTTATTTATCATTGATGTACTGGAATTTTGTGGAATATCTGTCTCAAATTCCGGCATCTTCCAGTCAAGAAATCTGTCAGAAATATTAATTACATCCTTTTTAAAGACTTTCTTTTTTATATAACAAGGGAAACCCGCCCTTGCACTGTTGCCTGCCTGATCGGTTGCCTTAACAAAAATCTTAGTCCCTGGTCCCTGCTTGTAATCAAGAGCAAAAAAGGCCATTAATATCTTAGTATCTTTAAAAAAGCCCGAATGTCCAGGGAAATAATTTTCTCCAACATAAACACCGCTTTTGGGACATGGTTCGGATAGCTTGTAGATCACAAGGCCTGCTCCGCCCTGGCTTATGTTATGAACTCTGGTCAGAACATCTACCTCGGGCGGCCTTGTATCGATCATTATATCCTTTTCTATATATGTTTTGTTGCCGTGCCACCATCCACGCCAGGAAAAATCCCGGGCAACCATACGCAGGATTGCCTTGCCGTCGGTTATTCCCATTTTTTCCGGCTCGACCTTTATCTTGAAAGACTTTTCATGTATTTTTCCACCTCCAAGAAGGCCTGCGGCAGGAAAGTCCCTTTCAAACAAAACAGACTCCTTGCC
>DAOVDN010000172.1 GCA_030669465.1 Desulfobacterales bacterium
TGAAGGTCAAGAAATTCCTTTTTAGCCTTTCTGCCCAGGACTTTTTCTATTGCACTTATGAATTCCATAAGCTCAACCGGATTATTATTTCCTATATTGTAAATTTTGTATCTATTGTATGATGTTCCGGGATCAGGATCATCTCCGCTCCATGTTGGATCAGGTTCCGGGAGTCTCCCCATTATTCTTACAACACCTTCTATGATATCATCGATATAGGTAAAATCCCGCTGCATTCTGCCGTGATTGAACACCTTGATTGGTTTTTCTTCCAGGATGGCTCTCGTAAAGAGAAAAAGAGCCATGTCAGGACGTCCCCAGGGGCCGTAGACCGTGAAAAACCTGAGACCTGTGCAGTGGAGTCCATACAAATGGCTATATGTATGCGCCATCAGCTCATTTGCCTTTTTTGTAGCAGCATAAAGGGATACAGGATGGTCGACATTGTGATGAACCGAAAAGGGCATTTTTGTGTTTGCCCCATACACAGAGCTGGATGAAGCAAACACAAGATGCTTAACATTGGTATGCCTGCAGCATTCAAGCAGGTTGACAAAACCAACAATATTAGAGTCTATGTAAGCATGCGGATTTTCAATTGAATATCTGACGCCGGCCTGCGCGGCAAGGTTTACCACAACATCAAATTCTCTATTTTTAAAAACTTTCTTTAGACCTTCTCTGTCGGAAAGGTCTGTTTTGAAAAAGGAAAAATTCTCAAAAGGCGTCAGCTTTTCAAGGCGAGCCTCTTTCAGCCCTACATCATAGTAATGGTTCAGATTGTCAATTCCTGTAACATGACACCCTTCTTTTAAAAGCCGTCTTGAAAGGTGAAAGCCGATAAATCCGGCAGCGCCGGTAACGAATACTCTTTTAAATTGAAAATTCATATTTTACACCTTTCTTCTTATACCATTCAAACGTAATCTCAAGGCCTTTTTCAAATGAATATTGGGCCTCAAATCCGAGCGCTGATTTTGCATTGTTAATGCTCGCTAATGATTCAGTGATATCGCCCTCTCTTGGCGGTGCGTATTCCGGTTTGATATTTAAGCCGAACAAAAGGCAGATCATTTCCCAGAGCCGGTTTATACGAACAAATCGCCCTGTGCCCACGTTGAATATTTTTCCACTTACGTTATCCGCATCTGCATTTGCGGCAAGCAAGTTAGCCTTGACAACATTTTCTACAAATACAAAATCCCTATATTGATTTCCATCACCATATATAACGGGTCTCTCTTTTGAGGCGGCTTTTGTCATGAAAATCGATATAACACCGGAATAAGGTGATGATGGGTCCTGTCTTGGCCCGTAAACATTAAAATAGCGAAGGCAGACAGTCTCAAGTCCATAAAGGCCATGGTAGAGACGGGCGTAAAATTCTCCGATGAGCTTCTGAACAGCATAAGGGCTGAGCGGTTTTGGACTCATATTTTCATGCTTTGGGAGCTGCGGATCGTCGCCGTAAACAGCACATGAGCTTGCAAGAAGAGTTCGCCTTACATTGTTTTTGCGTGCAGCTTCAAGGACAAAAAGTGTTCCAATATCATTTACCATAGCAGATTCAACCGGGTTGTCCACACTCTGTGATACAGAAACAACAGCCGCCTGGTGAAAGATTACATCACAGTCTTTAGCTGCGTTTATTAAAGTTTCCTGGTCTCGTATATCACCTTTGCAAAAAGTAATATTATCCTTTATATGCTCCAGGTTGGAAAGACTGCCTGTTGAGAGGTTATCAAGCACAGTCACTTTGCATCCTTCGGCTACCAGGGCATCAACAAGATGGGAGCCGATAAATCCGGCTCCACCGGTAACAAGCGCTCTTTTAAATTTAATATCCATTCGTTAACCCGCGATATTTGATGTTCTCGTAAAAAAGTCAGTTTTCACCACAGAGAGCACAGAGTCCACAGAGAAAATCTTACAATTTTAAATAGTTATCTCTGCATCCTGTAACTTCTCAATAAGTTTAGACAAGACCCTTCTTCGTAGGGGCGGGTTTACCCCGCCTGCCCATGTGTTAGCTCTGACTTATTGAGAACTTACTTATCAAGTTTATAACGGTCTTAAATAATTCGCAATTCCTAAATTCCTAAATTCACAATCACCTGCCTGCCGGCAGGCAGGCCTGTAAAAAGTCCTTTTTTACAGATGCATCAATCTTTCCGGTCCGTGAAAACTCTATTCCTTCAAGTTCAAGCAAAGCCCGCTTCATCCGCGTGCTTTGAAATCCACCAGGCTCTCCATTAGATCTGATAGTTCTGTGACATGGAATGATTATAGGAAAAGAATTGTGCGCAAGGGCTCTGCCGACCGCTCTTGCACTGCCGGGAATTCCCAAACTTCTTGCAATCCTTCCGTAAGTACTTATCCGGCCACGCGAGATCTTGTTTTGAGCCAAAAGAACTCTTTTTTGAAATTCGGAACACCTGCTAAGAGTAATAATATCTAACTTAAAATCAACGGCTTCGCCTGCAAGAAAACTTTGAATTTGTTCACCAAGCTCTGTAATAACAGGGCAAGATCGACGACCGGAGCCGGCAAAGGTCATCTGGACAAGGCTTTCTACCTGAGTCTGTTCATTGGGGAGAAATACCCGATAAACCTTTGGGCCTTTCTCGGTTTCCTGCCAAACAATGCAAAATGTGCCAAACGCAGACGGCAGCAGTGTATGAGAAAAGGATTCCATAAGATTTAGGGATTCGCTTCGCTTAATTCCTTAACCCTACAACGACACTTGTCATTTCGACCGAAGGGAGAAATCTTTAACTATTTGTTTTATAATAAGATTTCTCGTCGCTTCGCTCCTCGAAATGACATCTAAAATGGTAAGTGAGTTGTAGGGTTAATAAGGAGATAGATGAAGAAAATATATCTTATTGGGATTGGGCCTGGCAATCCTGATTATCTTACTGTCAAGGCGATAAACACAATGAAAAAAGTAGATGTATTCTTCCTTCTTGAAAAGAGGGGACAGAAGGGACGTGAGGATCTCGTAAAGATAAGAAAGGAGATATTAAAAAGATATCTGGCTAAAGGCACATACAGGATTGAGACTGCCAAAATTTCTGAACGTAAAAAAAGCGGTAAGTTATATAAGGAAGGGGTTAAGACATGGCGTCAACAAAAAGCAGAAGTTATTACTGAATTGATTAAAAGCAAGATGAAAGATGGTGAAAGCGGCGCCTTTCTTGTCTGGGGCGATCCATCGCTATATGATGGA
>DAOVDN010000120.1 GCA_030669465.1 Desulfobacterales bacterium
TTTTCTGCTGACTGACGGCACATTTTGGCCGGTACCCGTAACCTTGTCTTGCTCAAAAGAGGATGCCGACGGCATCCACGCCGGTAACGAGATCGCCCTTAAGAATGCTTCCGGAGAGATCATGGCCACCATGAAGGTCACCGAAAAATATGAGATGACCGAGGCTGATAAAAAATGGGAATGCGAAAAGGTCTACAGGGGCAAAGGCGAAGAATCCGAAGGGGATAACTTCTGGAAGATTGCCCCTGAAGATCATCCCGGCGTTATCATGGTCATGAATCAGAAAGATTACAACCTGGCAGGCCCTGTTAAGGTGTTGAGCGAAGGTGATTTTCCAGAAAAGTTTCCTGGCACCTATATGACGCCGGCGCAATCGCGCGCTATTTTTGACGAAAAGGGGTGGAGCAAGGTCGCAGCGCTCCAGCTCAGGAACCCGATGCACCGGTCCCATGAGTATCTGGCCAAGATTGCCGTTGAGGTATGTGATGGTGTTTTTATTCACTCTCTGGTCGGTTCCCTGAAGCCCGGTGATATCCCGGCTGACGTCCGCATCAAATGCATCAATGCCCTTATCGACGGTTACTTCAGCAAAGAAAATATCGTCCAGGGCGGGTATCCCCTTGACATGCGCTATGCCGGCCCGAGAGAAGGCCTGCTCCACGCCACCTTCCGGCAAAACTATGGCGTTAACAGGATGATCATCGGCCGCGATCACGCCGGCGTTGGTGACTTCTACGGTCTGTTTGACGCACAAGACATCTTTGATGAGATTCCCAAGCCTGAAGATCCTGGGAAAAGACTCCTTTGCCAGCCGTTAAAGATTGACTGGACATTCTATTGCTTCAAGTGTGACGGTATGGCATCGCTCAGGACTTGCCCACATGCTAAGGAGGATCGTGTGATCCTTTCCGGAACAAAGCTGCGCAAGATGCTCTCAGAAGGTGGTGAAATTCCGGATCACTTCGGCCGCGATGAAGTTCTGGCAATTCTCCGCGAGTACTATGAAGGTCTGACCGAGAAAGTTGAAATCAAGATGCATAAGAAGGTCTGACCGAGAAAGTTGAAATCAAGATGCAGACCCATGCTGAGGGCGCTGCTATGAAATAATAGACCAATTTTGGAATAGTATCCTTAACAACAAAAGGAGGCGGCTTTATCCCGCCTCCTTTTTTTATTCCTTCCGGTCGCCCCACGTTTCAGAAGATTTTTCGATGAACCAGATCTGGCATGAAGAGCGGAACTTGCAGTATATTTCAGGATCGCGGCATTTAAAACATTCCTTGCACAAGTAGATATTATGTTTTATGCACATAAATTCGGTTTCCCGATCAGGATGATTGACGCATTTTCCCATAGGTTTTTTTCCATATGAAAGAGTTTTTTAAAGTAACACATTTAGAAGAGGTTTTCAAATATATATCTGATTTTCCTCCTGTTGAGACCGAAGAAGTTGGTTTGCATGAGACGCTTGAAAGGGTTCTGGCTGCTGATGTTGTCGCCGACGTTGATCTTCCTGATTTTGCACGGTCTACCATGGATGGCTACGCTGTTTCCGCTTCATCTACTTTTGGCGCAACAGAAGGAAACCCTGCATATCTGACAGTGAAAGGTTCTGTTGCCATGGGAGAATCTCCTGATTTTTCAATCAGACCTGGTGAGGCTGCAAGGATTTCTACCGGAGGCATGTTGCCGGATGGTACGGACAGTGTTGTAATGATCGAACACTCGGAAGTTATAGATGATACAACCATAGAGGTATATCGGAGCGTTGCGCCGGGCCGGCATGTTGTGGAGGCAGGCGAAGATATAAGAAAGCAAGAGATCATACTCTCTTGCGGCCGGAAGCTCAGGCCACAGGAAACAGGTCTTTTGGCTGCTTTTGGCAGGACGAAGGTGAAAGTATACAAAAAACCAGTGATAGGCATTATTTCCACGGGAAATGAGGTGGTGCCAATCGAAGAGAGACCAGGCCCGGGCCGGATTCGCGACATAAATACCTATACTCTGTCAGGCCTTGTACAAAAGTCCGGCGGCATTCCTCTTACTTTCGGAATTGTTCGGGATGATTATGATGCTCTTTTTGAGAAATGTACATTAGCACTCGACAAATCCGACATGGTCTTGATTTCAGGGGGCAGCTCTGTGGGGGTACGCGATTTTACCATCGATGTGCTCTCTTCTATGCCTGATTCGAGCATATTTGTGCACGGAATCTCCATAAGTCCCGGTAAACCCACAATTCTTGCCAGAGTTCGGAACAAGGCCTTTTGGGGTTTGCCGGGTCATGTGGTATCAGCCATGGTAGTATTTGCAACAGTCGTGCGGCCTTTTATCGAGCATATAGGCGGTCTTTCTTTGCAGCACAAAAGATCGTCAAGGCTTTCAGCCCTGATCAGCAGAAATATATCGTCCGCACAGGGACGCATAGATTATATCCGCATACGGTTGATTGAAAAAGATGGTATATTGTGGGCCGAACCGATCCTCGGCAAGTCGGGCCTTATAAATACAATGGTAAAAGCGGACGGCCTGGTCGAGGTAGGGATAAATACCGAGGGCCTGGACAAGGGTACTGAGGTCGAGGTTATACCTTTGTAGAATTGGTTGCTGGAGCAAAAAGATGAGTCATAAACGTAATGTATATTTGAAGATGAAAACACTAAAAGAGGCTCGGGAGATTCTTTTTGAGCAGTTTTCCGCCGGTCTTCTTTCAAGTGAGATGGTTTCAGTTCCGGATGCCGTAGGACGCGTGCTTGCAGAACCGGTAGCAGCCAGGCTTTCCTCTCCTAATTTTCATGCGGCCGCAATGGACGGAATAGCGGTAAAAGCGAAAAATACCTTTGGCGCCAGTGAAGCAAGACCAAAGGAGCTTATGATCGGCGAAGATGCTTTTTATATTAATACCGGCCATGTGATGCCTGAAAATACCAACGCAGTTATTATGATAGAACATATCAATGTTCCGGATGAAAGCCGTGTTGAGATCGAAGCGCCCGCATTTCCGTGGCAGCATGTCCGGAAGATGGGAGAAGACATTGTGGCAACCGAGCTTTTGTTCCCTCAGAGCCATGTCATCACACCCTATTGCGTGGGAGCGCTTCTTTCAGGCGGCATATTTTCGGTTTTAGTAAGAAAAAAACCAAAAGTGCTCATTATCCCGACAGGTTCGGAACTTGTAGACTGGCGCAATACAGCATTGGAGGACATTAAACCCGGTCAGGTGCTCGAAACAAATTCATTTGTTCTTGGAAAGCTCATTGAATCGTGTGGCGGCGCTTACGTGCGGCACGATATGTTGATGGATGATCCGGAGAGGATAAAAGAGGCTGTCTATGATGCTGCAAGCAGTAATTTTGACATTCTGCTTACTGTTGGCGGATCATCTGCCGGGTCTGAGGATTATGCAAAGGCTGTAATCAATGATTTAGGCGAGGTGCTTGTTCACGGCGTAACAATAATGCCCGGAAAGCCTGTTGTTATAGGAGAAATAAAGGGCAAACCTGTCTTTGGTATTCCAGGATACCAGGTATCGGCAATAGTTGCATTTGAACAGTTTGTCAGTCCTTTAATTTGCAAAATGTTGGGGCAGCCGGAAAAAGAAAGAGAAAAAGTTCAGGTTGAGCTTACAAGAAAGATAGCATCAAAGCTTGGAGTTGAAGAATTCCTGCGTGTAAAACTCGGTCTGGTTGGCGACAGGATCGTTGCAACTTCTCTGCCAAGAGGTGCGGGTTCAATAACCACCATAACCGAGGCGGACGGAATCATCCGGATCCCAAATCATATAGAAGGATTAAATGATCAAGAGCCTGTTACTGCCGAACTTCTGCGCCCATTATCTTCTGTAAAGAATACAATTGTTGCAGTCGGAAGTCATGACAATACTCTTGACGTTTTATCCGACCGGATAAAGGCAAGACACAGCAGCATTACCCTTTCGTCAAGCCATGTGGGAAGCATGGGCGGGCTGATGGCCATTAAAAGGGGGGTATGCCACCTGGCAGGATCACATCTTTTGGATACAAAAGACGGTTCTTACAACGTATCGTACTTAAAAAAGTACCTGCCTGATATCAGAGTCAGACTAGTTAATCTTGTCTTACGCGACCAGGGCCTGATCATTCTTCCCGGCAATCCTAAAGGGATCAAGGGAATCGAGGACCTTGGCCGTGATGATATAGCGTTCATAAACAGACAGGGAGGATCAGGCACGAGAATTCTTCTTGATTACAGGTTGAATCAGTCAGGCATTGATCCGGAAAGAATAAGAGGATATGAAAATGAGGAATTTACCCATATGTCCGTTGCTGTTGCCGTGCTTAGCGGTACAGTTGATGTTGGTTTAGGCATCTATGCGGCCGCAAAGGCTCTTAACCTGGACTTTATCCCGGTTGTTACCGAAGAGTACGATCTTGTTATTCCAGAAGAATATTTTGAATCAGAAAAGATTCAGATCTTGCTTGAAATAATAAATACCGGAGAATTCAAAAAAAGCGTTGAAGCCCTGGGTGGATATCATACCGAAAGGACAGGAGATATTATTATTTAACCTATGAAATACAAACTTATAGACCATACTGCTGATTTTGGAATGTGTGTTTTTGGATCTGATCTAAAGGATCTGTTTACCAATTCCGCCCATGCAATGTTTGACCAGATTACGGATATCAAAACTTTAAAAGGCCTGGATGAGTGTAAAATCCACGTGAGAGGGGATGACTGGCCGGACCTTATGGTAAACTGGTTAAGAGAGCTGCTATATCTCTGGTCAGGGAGGGAGATGCTTGTAAAGACGGCAGATATTCTGTCTCTTACAGAATATGA
>DAOVDN010000094.1 GCA_030669465.1 Desulfobacterales bacterium
TACTCTTTTATTTCGTCCTCATCCCTTAGAACCAACCCCCCAGTGATTTTTTGTTTTTCGTACCATCTTGCAAATAACTTATCAAAGTACTTTTCATCTTCCAGCATCTCTCTGGTGATCTTGTAAGAGCCTTTTATCCTCATATAATTTAGGGCCGAAGCCCCTGAAAGAAACTTCCGCAAGGCTTCGGATATTTGCATATTTCTCTTTTTTGCATAGTCTTCGATATAGCTTTGTATATCTTCTTCCAGTATTAATTCGATGCCGTATTCTCTTCTAAAATTTTCAACAAAATCTACAAACGGTGAACGCTCGAGCATCTTCAAGAGAACATCTTTTGGCTTTTCACAAAGTTCCTTTGTCACTACTAGTTTTGTAAAATTCGAGCCAGGCAGCTCAAATTGAAAGTCAGTCAATATATTCTCCCACACACTTACAAGCGCCCGTGCACCGGTTTTCCGATTTTCGGAAATTTCGGCAACATAATCGATCGCCTCAGGGGTAAGCTCTAAATCTATATTAAAGAGCTCAAATTCCAGTTTATATTGAGTGAGGATTGAATCTTCTGTTTCATCCATGATCCTGATAAGGTCATTTTTCGAAAGGAGATTTACAAAAGTCCTGATAGGTGCCCTTCCAACCAATTCCGGAATCAAACCGAACTTGATAAAGTCATCCGCTGTTGCTTCTTTATAGTAATTTCTGAGCCGCGCCTTTCCTCTACCTTTCTCATCTGCGGCAAACCCTGCAATTACAAGACTTCCGTTTTCTCTTACACGACCTTTATGCTCCAGCCGCTTTTTTGCAATACGATCTAAACTGTCGCCGATCCTTTCAAAAGAACCGCCAAGAACAAAGAGGATATTTTCGGTACTTACCATATCACCTTTCTTATCAATCTTGACCCCTTTTTGTTTGTCAATAACTTCTTGCAACTGCGAGGCAGCAGAATATGGATTATTAATGGCAACCTGTTTTCTTTCGATAAGCTTTAACACCGATCTCTGAAACCCCTCGCGAGAGATATCATGTCCGAGAAGCACCCCATCTTTAGCCTTTTTGTCGATCTCATCGATAAAGATCAGACCACCGTTTTTGGTTATAAATGTTGCACGCTCTTTACGATTGCTGCCAGGAGCCATATCGATCAACTCTCTTATCATATCATCCGCGCTTTTCCCTACATAACCGGCCTCTGTATAATCTGTTGCATCAACTGTAAGGGTCGGCACCTGAAGCAGGTCTCCCAGGACTTCCACCGAATAGGTCTTGCCGCTTCCGGATGGACCGGCTATAATTGTATTTTTTTTCCTGAATCTTTTAACATTGGTTTCTTCAGGATGCTCACGAAGGTATTTTATTATGGCAAAATGGTAAGCCGCGGCAATTGCGAGTCTTTTCTTATATTCTTCCTGGCCGATAATATATTTATCAAGGTGCTGCTTGATCTCCACAGGAGTATAGATTTTGACCTTAAAGACCTCTGCTTTGCCCTTTTTGGGCCCCAGTTCTTCGGATAACATAGCATTAAAAGCCTCGTTGGCTCTATCCTGGCCATCAAGGTATGCTTTGGTTGCCTCCTTTTCACCGCAACCATAATCATGCATGATCTTCTCAATAGCCTCTTTTGGAACAGATATCTTCATATTTTTACTCCCTAAAATGCAACTTTTCAATAAACACTTAGACTTGCCCACTGGTAGGCAAGTCTTTTATCATCTAATTTGCCTTAAACTTTTTGAGAAGTTACCCTAAAATGCCCTTTTTGCCATGGCAATATTATCAACTTTTCCCATTACTATCAAGGTCATTCCGTCCTTTAAAATCTGTGAAGAAGACGGATTAAACTCTATTTCTCCGGCATCTTCCTTTGCTCCAAGAACCAGAAGACCAAACTTGTCTTTTATCCCGGCTTCACCGATTTTTTTTCCGACAAAACTCGAATCTTTTGAAATAGTTATTTGATGAATCCTTAAATTACCCTGGGTGCTGCGCAGCATGCTGTCAAGAAAATCAACTGCCGCAGGACGGATCATTTCAGATGCCATGCGCAGGGCCCCGATAAAATTTGGCGATACAACGCTGTCCGCTCCCGCCTTTTTGAGTTTCGGTTCCAGCTTCTGATCTATCATCCTGCTTATTATTCGTATATTTTTATTGAGCATTCTTGCTGTCATTGTGACATAAAGAGAATCCTTATCAGATGGCAGGCTGATTACGATCCCTAAGGCCCTTTCAATACCCGCGGATATCAGGTTCTGATCATCTGTGGCATCCCCTTTAACATAGAGCAGGTCTTCTATGGTGGATTTGCACCGCTCGATATTTTCTTTATCAACTTCGATCAGAACAACGGGCTCACGGTTTTTGACAAGCTCAGTAAGGAGAGGGCGTCCTGTCTCGCCTCCGCCACACACAATATAATGACTTTTCAGCTTTTCTATCCGTTTACGCATCTGTTTTTTCCTCCATACCCCCGAAAATTCCCCTTCGATCAAAAATGCCGTCAGCGTACTTATACCATAAAGAATGATACCCATCCCGAAAGTGATAAGTAACATGGTAAATACCTGCGCAGGGATATTGCCGGTAACTTCAAGAATTTCGCCGTAACCCACACTTGTCAGGGAAATTACCGTCATATATAGACAATCCATAAAATCCGGTTTTCCACCGAAAAGAATATAATAGCCGGTACTTCCTGCCGTGACCACAAGAAAACCGGCAAACAGCACAAGATAGAGTCTTCTTTTGATGCTCATAGAAAAACTTCTTTAATAGTTCAGCCACAAAGACACTAAAACACTCTCCGAGCCGTAGGCTCTACCCTCCGGCCTGTAAGCCCTACGGGCTGGAAGCGAAGCCGGAGGCCAAGATTATAATATAATTCTCTTTGATATTGGTCGAGTGGTCAAGTGGGAAATTGGTCGAGTGGTTAACTGCTTACTACTCGACGGCTGCCAACTTAAGCCGGAACACGTTGTAATCTCAAAGAGTTATAGTAGGGTGGGCACTGCCCACCATTCTACTGTTACGAAAAAGTTTAGTGAAATCTCCGAAGAGGGCGTGCCGGGATATGTGGTTGCAACAGCAACCCCTGCCTCAATCGCTCCACGGGCAATAGCTTCATTGCCAAGAAGTAGCATCTTTTGATCAGGATGATCGGCTAATAGTTTGTGCATGGGTATATTAACCTGAGTTTGGGGTTGTTTTTTCTTTTTTAAAAATTTATAGTATACTAATGCTTTTTGTAGTGTAAAGGATTTTTTATGGGCATTTTTCTGATTCAATTCATCGGGCGCTCAGGAAGTAGTTGTAATGTCAACAAAATCACAAAGCATCGATGACTATCTCGTTGGTGTCATCTCGGATACGCACGGTCTCTTGAGACCTGAGGCGATCAAAGCTCTCGAAAGTACCGACTTGATCATTCATGCGGGCGACATCGGTAAGCTTGAGGTACTTGAAGCTTTGCGAGCGATTAGCCCGGTCTATGCTGTGCGAGGAAACATGGACGTGGGCGAATGGGCGCGTGACCTCCCTGAAACAGAAGTTGTCGAGATCGGAGAACTCTCGCTCTATGTGCTTCATGATGCAGATGAACTGGACTTAGATCCCGTTGCAGCCGGCTTTAGCGCCGTTATAAGTGGTCATACTCACAGGGCATCCATAGATAGGCGGAGCGGGGTGCTTTTTTTGAACCCAGGCACAGCTGGGCCGTTTAGATCGCCGGTCACAGTTGCTCTGCTTCATCTACGGGGAAGCTCTTTGGAAGCGGAATTGGTCGAACTGGATCTATAACTGGTGTCTCGAGGATTTGAATCTGGTTACGGGTCCATACGGTGCGGTTCATAAAACCTATCGAGCCGGCTCACCGGCTAAAGCAGGACGTGAACCTCCGGATCGGCCTGTTTGTTGTCCGTATCAAATCATCCATTCCAGATGTAATAGAAGGCACTCGGCTGCTGTATGCCGAGTAACCGCAAGAAAGAAACTCAATATTTGCAGATTACCCCAACTGCGCAAAGTGAGATTATTGTTATAGATAAATGTCAACATTTCACGAGCCTTCCTCCCTTTACAATATCTGTCAAGAATGACGACCCTTTCCTAGTCCCGGCCATTTTCCCATGCGAAGATTCCCCGAAATTGGTTAGAATGTAAAAGGCTATTGACAAATTCTTAAAGAAAATGTTAATTGTCTTTATATGAATATCATTTTTCCTGAAAACCTGTTGCCCAGAGAAATCCTGCCGAAAATAATTCCCTTTCTGGAACCGGAAAATATTGTTCTTTTAACCGGCGCAAGGCAAACCGGCAAGACCTCGCTTTTATATCTATTAATCAGGCGCTTATTGAATAATGACATCTCTCCTTCCCAAATTGTTTACTTTGACTTAGAAAATATTTATGATTTTAGCCTGTTGCAAAATTTAAAAGATTTCAATGACTTCTGGCAAATATTGAAGGATAAAGGTGTTGATCGGCAAAAGAGAGTATTTGTCTTTATTGACGAGGTGCAGCATCTTGACAGGCCGTCTTCCTTCTTGAAATACCTGCATGATCACTACAAGCCAGGTCTTAAATTTATTGTTACCGGTTCATCTTCTTTAGAGATCAAGAAGAAATTTACCGATCGATTGACGGGGCGGGTTTATTCTTTCGTAATTAAGCCACTTAGTTTTCGGGAGTTTCTTGAATTTAAAAAAGAAAAAGACCTGGCGGAGATTCTTTTGAGTTTTAATCTACACTTCTGGATTTGTGCTAAACATCCTGAAGAAGATTTCAAAAAGATTAGTCAGAGCCATAAACGCAGGCTTGATGCTCTTTTAAGTGAATATTTGATTTTCGGTGGGTACCCCGCGGTTTCATTGAAAGAAAACTTGGTTGTAAAACAAAGAGATCTCCAGGAAATATATTCTTTATACATCAGACGCGATATTAAAGATATTGGAAAAATTGATAATGTTTCAGGATATAATAATCTGGTCTCCTTACTCTGTCTTCAGATCGGCAACCTGGTAAAAGAGCAGGAACTTGCCGTATCTTCGGGACTGTCCCGGCCAACTGTTAAAAAGTATCTATTTTTATTGGAGAACACCTATGTTCTTAAACTGGTGAGACCTTTTTTTACTAATAAGAGAAAAGAGATAACAAAAACCCCCAAGGTTTTCTTTGAGGATGTCGGATTAAGAAATGGGGTAATTAACAACTTTAATGCCTTGAGCCTGCGAGTGGACAAAGGAGCAATTGTAGAAAATTTTGTTTTTAGTCAACTCAGCAAAGAAAATGATCTTTCTCAAAAAATCAGTTTCTGGCGAAGTCAGGCTAAAAACGAAGTCGATTTTATCTGGCAGGAAAATATAAATGAACCATATCCGATTGAAGTGAAAACAGACTACCGCAGCAGGCAACCTTTTCCGCCGGGGCTTAAAAGTTTTATAAGTTTGTATCAACCATCTAAGGGGTTTATTATTCATCTCGGAAAGGCCGATTTTTTGAGTTTCAAGAAAACAAAAATCTATGCAATCCCTGCCTGGGCAATTTAATCAAATAGACGAAATAGACCAAACCACCACATTTCTCGCTCTATTCAACCAAAATCGTAATAAGTCAAAGAAGTCAAG
>DAOVDN010000140.1 GCA_030669465.1 Desulfobacterales bacterium
AAATGCTTGCGGAGGCCGGTCAGGCGGATGTAGCCATGGCGCCTGCTGCAGACATGTTTGAAATGGGTGTAAACGTCCAGGTATTAAAACGTGGAACTATGTTTCCTTTTCGTGCTGCAAAGCTGTATGAACTTTATCGCGAGTATGACAAATTTGAAAATATCCCTGAAAAACAAAGAACGATTCTGGAACATGATTTTTTCCATTGCAGTTTTGAAGAAGAATGGAACCGTACAAAAAACTTTTTTGCCGGGACAGATCCTAAACAGATAAAGCTGGCTGAAAAAGACCCTAAACACAAGATGGCCCTTGTATTTCGATCTTATCTTGGCCAAAGCCCCACCTGGGCAACAACCGGTGATCCTTCAAGAAAAATGGATTACCAGATATGGTGCGGTCCGGCCATAGGAGCTTTTAACGAATGGGTTAAAGGATCATTTCTTGAAAAGTATGAAAACCGGAAAACAGTCACAGTTGCAATGAATCTTCTTTTTGGAGCTGCTGTCGCAACCCGCGCAAACTGGCTTCGATGCCAGGGAGTCAGGCTGCCTGCCGGTATTGGACGGTTTTCTCCAATGGAGCTGTCAAGCATACTGGAATTACTCGATAAATAACAAGTTGAAGCCTAATGATGAATAAAACAGAACAAAACACGTCTATTGCTATTATAGGAATGGGATGCCTCTTTCCTAAATCTTCCACATTGAAAGAATACTGGCGCTTGCTCTTTCGCGGAGAAGACGGAATAACCGATGTACCGGAAACACACTGGTCGCCCAAAGATTACTTTGACAAAGATCCCAAAAAACCTGATCATACTTACTGTAAACGGGGTGGATTCCTCTCTCCGGTTTTATTTGATCCCGCAGAATTCTGCATTCCTCCATCTTCTCTTGAAGCAACCGATACCTCCCAGCTTCTCGGTCTGGTTGCCGCAAAGATGGCACTCGAAGATTCCGGCTATGGAAACGGCCGGGCTTTTAACCGGGACAGGACAAGCGTAATACTTGGGGTAACCGGAACTCAGGAACTGGTTATTTCTCTTGGTGCCCGGCTTGGACATCCAAAATGGCGGAAAGCTCTTTCCGATTCCGGAATTACTCCTGAAAAAACCGAAGAAGTTATAAAGCGCATATCTGATTCATATGTTCCATGGCAGGAAAACTCCTTTCCAGGTCTTTTGGGAAATGTTGTAGCAGGAAGGATATCAAATCGTCTTAACCTGGGAGGCACGAACTGTGTTGTTGATGCGGCATGCGCCAGCTCAATGAGCGCCATTCATCTCGCCGTTATTGAACTCATATCAGGACGCAGCGACGTGGTTCTCACAGGCGGCGTGGATACGTTAAACGACATCTTCATGCACATGTGCTTTTCCAAGACACATGTTCTTTCACCTACAGGAGACGCGAGACCTTTTTCAAAAGATGCAGACGGCACCGTACTTGGGGAAGGAATCGGGATAGTTGTCCTTAAAAGGCTTGAAGATGCGAAAAAAGACAATGACAGAATATACGCTGTTATAAAAGCTATCGGAACTTCCAGCGACGGAAAATCACAGAGCATATATGCGCCCAGCGCTGAGGGACAGATAAAAGCGCTCCACAGGGCCTATAAAGATGCCGGCATAGAGCCGGCTAGCGTCGATCTTATCGAAGCTCATGGCACCGGCACCAGAGTAGGGGACATGGTAGAGTTTCAAGCGCTGGACCGGTTTTTCAGTGAATCGGCCGGCAATGGAAACAAGTGCGCATTAGGCTCTGTCAAATCAATGATCGGCCATGCCAAGGCCGCTGCAGGAGCTGCGGGTCTTATCAAAAGCGCTCTTTCTCTTTATAATAAGGTATTGCCGCCCACTTTGAAAGCTGATGAACCTGATCCCAATATGGGTATTAAGAAAAGTCATTTTTACTTGAGCACAGAGACAAGACCATGGTTTTCAAAAAATGACCATCCGCGCAGGTCCGGTGTAAGCGCATTCGGATTTGGGGGGAGCAATTTTCATATAGTTCTCGAAGAATACAGGAAAGGCAAACAAGAGATTTCCTGGGACGGTTCAGTTGAAATTGTTGCCCTGTCAGCTTCTACTCAAAAAGAACTTATAGAACTTCTCCGCTCCTTCAAAAGTTCCATCGACAAAGGAGACTCGGACAAAGAAATTTCAATAGCTGCCGCAAAAACAAGAGATGATTTTTCGCATAAAGATCAATACAGGCTCCTCTTAGTCATTGAACGGCCATTTGATGAGAAGCCGGATCTATCCGGACTTTTTTCCGGTGCATTGAATGTTCTTGAAACAGATCAGCAAAAAAATATATGGAATGCGAAGAATATCTTTTATGGGGGCACTGAAAACCTAAGAAAAATTGCATTTATCTTTCCAGGCCAGGGGAGCCAATATACAGATATGGGCCGCGACCTTGTCTGCAGCTTTCCGGAGGCCCTTGATGTTCTGGAAAATGCAAACAAAAAATTCAAATCTGCTTCCTCCCCATCTCGTTGTTTGAGCGACTTTATCTATCCATATCCTGCTCAAACAAAAGAAGAAAAGAAAATCTATGAAGAAACTCTAAGAAGAACCGATATTGCTCAGCCCGCGATCGGCGCCATAAGCATATCGATGCTGAAGATCCTTCAAGGATTTAATGTTAAACCCGACGCTGTATGCGGACACAGCTTTGGTGAACTGACAGCCCTTTGTGCGGCAGGCTGGATCGACATTGATACACTCTTTGATCTTTCAATTGCCCGTGGCAATTTAATGGCATCGGCAGGTAAGCGCAAGGGAGCTATGCTGGCCGTAAAAGCCCCGCTCGACGAACTCGCCGCTCTTGTCGAAAATACAAGATCCAATGTCATTCTTGCAAACAGAAACAGCCCGGATCAGGGTGTTTTGTCCGGCTCAATTGAGGCAATTGAAAGAGCCGAAAAAATATGCAGGCAGAAGGGATTAAGAGTAAAAAAGCTGCCTGTATCCGCCGCCTTTCACAGCAGCCTCATAAAAGATGCTCAGAAACCATTCGCGCAAGTCGTAAAGAAAGCTAATATTATTCCTTCAGATATCAGGGTTTTTTCCAATACAACAGGCAAGCCATATCCTGCCGATCCTGACAAAGCAAAGAAACTGCTTGGTGAGCAAATTTTATCTCCTGTAGATTTTGTAAGCGAAATTGAAAATCTATTCGATTTCGGGATACGCACATTTGTAGAAGTTGGACCTAAATCAATTCTGACCGGTCTGGTAAAATCCATATTAAAGAATCGTGATTTCCAGGCAATTCCCATGGATAGTTCTTCAGGAAAACGATTCGGAGTGGCTGATCTTGCAAGATTGCTCTGTCATCTTGCATCTACCGGTTATCCTGTTGAATTGAGCAGATGGGAAAATCATGTTTCAGCTCCAGCAATGAGAAAGCAACTGATGAGCATCCCGATTACAGGAGCAAACTACAGGGGTCAGAGAGCGGAGAGCGGAGAGCAGAGAGCGGAGAGCAAAAAAACATCAACGCTGGAAGCTGAAAGCTCAAAGCTGAAAGCTCAAAGCAAGGAAAAAGCTGAAAGCTCAACTGAAATTAAAAACAGACCGATGAACAATAGATCAAATAAACATATGAGCACAAATAGTAAACCGATTGTACAAAACAAGCTGCAACAGACTGACTTTATTCCAGATGCTTTAAAGATTGTCCAGGAAGGCCTTAAATCTATGCAGGCTCTCCAGATGCAGACCGCAGAAACTCATAAAAAGTTTCTGGAAACCCAAAGCGAGGCCAGCCGTACACTGCAGAATATGATGGAAAATACCCAGCGTCTGGCCGAAGCTTCCATGGGACTTAAGCTGGAAGATGAAAGCTGGAAGCTGGAAGATGAAAACAAGGAAGAAGCTGGAAGCAAGGAAGAAGCTGAAAGCTCAAAGCTCAAAGCTCAAAGCAAGGCGGAAGCTCAAAGCTCAAAGCAGGAAGCTGAAAGCAGGAAGCTGAAAGCGGAAAGCGGAAAGTTAGAACCAGCAACGAGCAACGATCAACCAGCAACGATCAACCAGCAACGATCAACCAGCAACCAGCAACCAGCAACGAGTATCCAGTATCCAGTATCCAGAAACGAGCAACGAGCAACGAGCAACGAGCAATCATCAATCGACAATCAACAATCAACAATCCGAAATAATATGCTGGAGGTAGTAAGCCGGCTCACAGGATATCCACAAGAGATGTTAGGCCTTGATATGGATATTGAGGCTGATCTTGGTATTGATTCCATTAAAAGAGTGGAAATACTTTCCACTCTTGAAGAAAAGATGTCCGGTCTTCCCTCTATTTCTCCTGAAGTCATGGGCGGTCTGAAAACATTAGGCCA
>DAOVDN010000080.1 GCA_030669465.1 Desulfobacterales bacterium
GCAACAGCGCTTTTCCCGTTCAAATATGTTGTGGGATACATCTGAAGTGACCCCACCGGTCTTAATGATATATAGTTTGAAACAATAAGCCCGCCTTCTTCTACCCTGGTCACCGTTCTGGGCCGTACATTTATTTTTTCACCCCAGTCATGAATCATGGTAAATATAAGTTTTGCCCCTTTTTTGACATAAAATTCCGAAACGCCTACATGCAGCCCTGAAATTAGATGGGGCGCTGTTGCGCACCCTGTAATAATATGGAGTTCCGAACCTTCTTCAGCGATCACAATATTGTGAACATTTTGTGAAGATCCTTCTTTGGCAATATAAAGGCACGACTGTATCGGATGCTCTGTTTTAACACCTGGAAGGGAGCGTATAAAGTACCCCTCTTGAGGTTTTTTCTTTGCCAGGGATGTGAATTTGTCGGTATCTGGAGATATGTTTTTCCATATATAATTGGAAAGCCATCCATGTTTTTCCTGAGCCTGAGATATGCTCATAACCTCAACGCCGTCCTGCATGGTTTTGCAGTGTATTACAGATCTGTCTTTTTGTATGAAAGTGCCGACACGCTCATTTTCATCAGTATTCACACCAACATCTAAAAGCTGGTTTGCATCTGTTGATTCGATTTGTGACAAATTTTCAATATATGCATGGTTTTCGGCATCAACCTTGTAGTTTTCAAGATTAACATCCCCGGCATCATCTATCGTGTGCATCTGACGCACTCCTTATAACCGTATTCTCTTATCCATTTTAAAATCTCTCTTGCATTTCTTGAACAGCACAGAACTCCGTCATAAAGGACATGGCCCTTATCAGCCGTTATATAATTGAGTATATTCCCTGTGTGGGTAATAACAAGAGCGGATTTTGTCCCATCAGAAACAATATTTTTATGAGGTTTTCTCTCGGGATGTTTAAGTCCTCTGTGCAAAAGCAAATTGATTGTATTGCCAATAAGGACAATGCTTTCAAGGTCTACTCCTGATTCCGGTTCATCCAGAAGAACAAGGTCAGGCTGCTGAGCCATGAGCTGAAGAAGCTCAGACCGCTTTATTTCGCCGCCTGAAAAGTTATGGTTTACATTCCGGTCAAGAAAATCAGAAAGATTAAGCTGTTTTGCCAGTTCCTCAACATCAACAGACCGGCTGCCGGCACTGATTTCAACAATCGACCTTGTCTTTAAGCCGTTAATGGTCGGAGGTCTCTGAAAGGATATCCCTATACCGAGGCGGGCACGCTCGTAAATGGGCATACAGGTGATGTTTTCCCCTTTGAACGCAATTTTCCCATGCGTCACATTATAGCCGGAAAACCCCATTAAGGTCATCATCAGGCTGGTCTTGCCTGATCCGTTTGGTCCGAAAAGTATGTGGGTTTCCCCTTCAGGGATTTCCATGTTAACGTTTTTCAGTATTGTTTTTCCGCCCACCTCTACTCTAAGATCTTCAATCTGCAGCATACTCTTCACCATGAAAAATAATTAAGAAACTACTCAAAATTAATCACGAAAACCCGAAAGTACGAAAACACGAAATAAGACCTGAAAATTAAATGGGCGTAACCAAAATAAATCACTACCATTCTTTTTCGTGTTTTCAATCTTTCGTGTTTTCGTGATGGTTCTTTTTTTGCTTCCCTAATTAGGGACTTGGAAAAAACGGCCGGAGCGGTCTATAAGCCGAATTCTGTGCCTGGTTCGGGTTACCCCGAACCAGGTAACGATCATTCATCTAAGGATGCCGGTTGCCCGACATCTCTTGCGACCTACCCTGGAGCTTGGACGGGCCATCCTCAAACACTCCTCTATTTGGTCTTGCACCGGGTGGGGTTTACAAAGCTTCTCCGGTCACCCGAAGAACTGGTGCGCTCTTACCGCACCTTTTCACCCTTACTCTTTTTCAGTGATCACTGAAAAAGGGCGGTATACTTTCTGTTGCACTTTCCTTCACGTTGCCGCGACTCCACGTTATGGAGCACCCTGCCCTGCGGTGTTCGGACTTTCCTCTGGATCAAAAAGTTGATCCAGCGATCGTTTGGACCGCTCCGGCCGTTAAATTATGATTTTTCCCAGTAAATAATTCTCTGACAGTTGGGACACAACCTCAAGCTGTCACAGCGCTGAAGTTCATTGTACATCTGTGGAGGAAGATTGACATTGCATCCACAGCATACAGCATCTTTTACAGGTACTATCGCAATTCCTCTTGGCTGCTGCTCCCTTATTATTATGTATTTTTTCAGCAATTCCGGTTCGACCATGCCGGAAACTCTGTTCCAGTCCGTATTAAGCTCCGCAAGCTTTTTCTTTCCCTCTTCCGCTTCCTGATTGATGATCTTTTTTTCATTATTTAACTGCTCTGAAATCTGTAAATATTCTTCCTTCCTCGCAGCAATGACTTTCTCTGCTCCATCCATGCGGTCCAGGCATTCTAACATTTCATCTTCGATTTGAGAATTCTTTGTCTTTAATTCTTCAATTTCCTTTAATGATGACCGATATTCTCTGTTTGTCTTAACGAATCTAAGCTTTTCCTGGCTCTTTTTTATCTGTGAAAGATTCATCTGCGCATCAGATTCATACGAGCGATACTTTTTTTTCAGGTCGTTGAGCTGAGACTCCTCATCCTCTATAGTTCGTTCAAACTCCTTAAGCCTGGCATCAAGAGCTCCAACTCTTTTTGAGACATTACTTAGTGTTGATTTGATGCTTCGGGTTTCTGTTTCGATCTTTTGGATCTTTACCAGAATATCTATCTGTTCCTTCATATTTGTCATTTGTCACTTGTCATTAGTCACTTGTCATTAGTCATTAGTCAATGTCCTTAACTTAAGGAGAAAATCCTTTGAATTCCCCCTTGAGGGGGGCAGGGGGTGTAAGCCATTGAAATAACATCCCCCTAAATCCCCCTTAAAAAGGGGGACTTTAAAGAAACAGCTCTTAAGTTAATGACATTGAGTCACTAGTCATTAGTAATGAAACTGCTCATCCCTTACAAAATAACAAACGGATCATTTTCAAGCTTATATGCCTCAACTTTTACATCAATTCCGGTTTCAAGCAGAATTTTGCCAAGCCGCTCTGCAAGTATATCGACAATCAAATGCTCTGATGCAAAATGTCCGATATCAATAAGACCAAGGTTAGCGGTTTCCGCAGCCCTTGCATCATGATACCGCAAATCTCCGCTTATGTAAACCTGCGCTCCGGATGAAAAAAAGTTGTCCATCAGGCTGGAACCGCTTCCAGTACACACAGCTACTTTATTTACAAGCAAATCATGTTTTCCCGCAACTTTTACAAATTTAAGTCCCAGTTTTTCCTTAATTTCTAATGCAAAGGATGCAAGCTCTTTGCTTTTGTCAAGCTCTCCAACACGCCCAAGACCCTGGCTGTCTTCCGGTCCTCTGGCGTTTGCCAGTACTTTCAGGTTGTTAAGTCCGATCCGATAGGCAAGAACATCGTTTATGCCGTCTGTTGCATTGTCAAGATTGGTATGTGCTGCAAATATACCTATTCGATGCTCACCGGCCATGTGAATTATAGAACCGACAGGGGTACTGAAATCGATGGACCTCAAAGGATTAAATATAAGAGGATGATGAGTGATTAAAAGATCAACACCATTACTGCAGGCAGCAGCTACAACATCAGGAGCAGGATCCAGAGCAATCCAGACAGTTCGTACAGGCCAGTCCTTTTGTCCAACCTGCAGTCCAACATTATCCCATTCTTCGGCAAGACAAAATGGAGCAAGTGTCTCCATTGTCTTGATGATATCAGCTATTGTTGCGGGCATTTCTTTATTTTTCACAAAAAAGGCGTGGTCTATGATGCCACGCCTGTTTGGTTCTTACCCATTTCAGCCTGGTTCTTACATATTTTTAGTCCGGTCCTTACACATTTTTAAAGGTCTCAGTATGGGCCCACCTGGATTCGAACCAGGGACCGACCGGTTATGAGCCGGTGGCTCTGCCAACTGAGCTATGGGCCCACAAGGACTTACTTGCGGTTTAGGCCAAAAGAACTTTTTAACTTCAGAAAATTATTTTGTCAAGTACTAGGTTTCAATAAAATTTTTCAGTTTCCGGCTTCTGGTCGGATGCCTCAGTTTCCTCAAGGCCTTGGCCTCTATCTGCCTGATCCGTTCACGTGTTACCGCAAAATCTTGTCCGACTTCTTCAAGTGTATGATCTGCTTTTTCCCCGATTCCGAACCGCATGCGTAATACCTTTTCTTCACGCGGAGTTAATGTTGCAAGGACCTTTCTTGTCTGTTCGGCAAGGTCTATACTTACAGTGGCATCTGAAGGAAGCATAAACTTTTTATCTTCTATAAAATCACCAAGGTGGCTATCCTCTTCCTCGCCAATAGGCGTTTCCAACGAAATAGGTTCTCTTGCAATCTTTAAGACTTTGCGCACCTTGTCTACTGAAACTTCCATTTTTTCGGCTATTTCTTCAGGTTTTGGTTCACGCCCAAGCTCCTGTACCAGGTATCTGGATGTACGAATGAGCTTATTTATAGTTTCAATCATATGGACCGGAATTCGGATTGTCCTTGCCTGGTCTGCAATTGCTCGTGTTATGGCCTGTCGTATCCACCATGTGGCATATGTGCTGAATTTATAACCACGGCGATATTCAAACTTATCAACCGCCTTCATGAGACCTATGTTACCTTCCTGTATTAAATCCAGAAACTGCAGGCCTCTGTTTGTATATTTTTTGGCAATACTGACAACCAGGCGCAGATTTGCCCTGGTCAGCTCACTCTTGGCTATTTTAGCTTTAAAGCGACCTTCATCAACACTGGACATAATTCTTTTTAATGTCCGGCTGTTAGCTTTGAGGGCATTCTCCCTTTCATTTATCTGTTTCTGGATCTTTTCAAGCTCTGCAAAGATTGAAGCAATTTTCTCTTTTTCCAGGTCACAACGGCGCCCGGCCCATTTAACAAACATGCTCTCTGTCTTTAAGTGAGAGCGAAGCTCTGTAACCTGCGCTTTAACTGTATCGGCATGCATTAAAATCGTTTTGTTCCCGGAATCGAACCAGTCTATCTGTTTTCTTATTTCCCTTTCGATTTCATTTATTACTTTGCCTTCAAAACGCCAATCTTTAAGCAGATCAAAAATCTTGTTGTTCCGGCGAATTATAGAACCTCTAATCCTCCGCTGTTCATTCGGGTTTATGTCAGGTGAAAAAAGTTTTTCTCGATATTTCGCATTTTCTTCGTTTAGCTCCTTAATGGAACGGATTGTACTTAAAAACCTTTCAATCTGGAGCTCTTCGTCAACATATGTATCTCCTTCGTCAACATCTTTTAACACATGTTTTGGACGAAGAGTCCTATTTTTAATATCTCTTCCAAGATCTAAAATGTATTTCACTCCTATCGTGGTGTCTATCAGCGCTCTTAAAACTTCTTGTTCGCCGGCTTCTATCTTTTTGGCCGTCACAACTTCTCCTTCCCTGGTCAATAGCGCAACAAGACCCATCTCACGAAGATACATCTTGACAGGATCAGCCACAGTGCCAAAATCCAGAGCGGCTGTTGTACTTTTTTTAACCTTTTTTTCTTTAACTTTCCCTGCCTTGCTACCCACTACTTTAAGTTTCTCTTTCTTTATGATTTCTATGTTGTTCTCGCCAAACATCATAAGTGTTTCATCGATTTGATCTGAAGAAAAAATATCTTCAGAAAGAGCATCATTAACTTCCTCATAAGTTAAATATCCCTGGCTTTTCCCTTTTGAAATCAGTTTACTTAATGCCTTCTCGTTGATTTCCTTTACGTTTTTCCGTTTTGTAGCGGATTTTGTTGCCATATAACTTTGCCTCCTGCAAGCGAGACCTTTGCAAAACTGCCATTTTTCCGTGATGCGGCGTCAGGCTTCAAATTTTGGCACGGAGTGAAGCTTTAGCGCTATCCTCAAAATACTCAATGTATTCCTCCGGTTAAAATTCTTGCCTTCCTTGCCTGACAAAAAAATGTCACGTTTTGCAAAGGTCTGCAAGCCTCAGGTTTTTTTTTGTCTCTTTTTAGCCTGAATTAGCTTTTCCCTCAAC
>DAOVDN010000095.1 GCA_030669465.1 Desulfobacterales bacterium
TGGGTGCTGTCTTTTGCGGATGAGGCAAAAGTGGTTAAGCCAAAGTGGCTGGTGGAAGAGATGGAGAAAACCGTAGGGAGGATGCAAGAAGTTTATACGAGGAGCAGGAGTTGTCCAAAAATGTCTGCTACGAAGACGTTATCCCGGAAAGAGAAACAGAAGGTCTGAAGGAGCTGAAGGACTCCGGCTTCAGATCGGATGATTTGTTTCTGGTGACCAGAGACACCGATAAAGAACTGGACCGGATAAGATTCGTCCCCCTTTGGGAGTGGCTTCTAAGCTGGAACTTTTTTTGAGCATGGATTTTCATTCCGATATTCATGGTAGCGCTTTATGCTTGCGGATTTTTTCTTGTGGCGAAGATAGGAGACTGAGGTTAATGGCTGAGAATTTTGTTCGAGACTTGATTGCCTTTTTCCCCAATTAGATTCCCCTGCCATGAATTCCGCTTTTCCAATGTATTTCTTATAAGGGCAAGTGTTTCCGTCTTTTTAAGGGACCATGCCGGCGCAACAAGTTCTTCAGGATGAGGATCTCCGGTAAGACGCTGAATTACCATATTCTGCGGGATAAGTTCTAGAAAATCACAGACAATATCCACATATTCCTGCTGCTCAAGGCATCTGTACTCTCCTACGCTGTAGAGCTTTTCAAGCTTTGTTCCTTTGATAACGTAGAGAAGGTGGAGCTTAATACCGTCTATTCCCATGTCCGCAACTCTTCTTGCAGTTTCAAGCATCTGACTTCTATCTTCATTGGGAAGTCCTAAAATAATATGAGCACATATCTTTATCCCTCTGTTTTTGGTTATATCCACTGCCTTTTCGAAACTTTGAAAGTCATGACCCCGGTTTATAAAGGCAAGCGTTTTATTATGGGTAGACTGCAGTCCGTATTCGATCCAAACAAGGTAGTTTCTTGTATAACCTTGCAGAAGTTTCAGAACGTGTTCGTCCACGCAATCGGGTCTTGTGCCGATTGAAAGGCCAACCACATCCTCTACTGCCAGAGCCTCTTCATAAAGGCCTTTGAGCCTGTCAAGCGGAGCATATGTATTGGAAAATGACTGGAAGTAGGCTATAAACTTTTTAGCCTTGTATCGTTTTGAAAGTCCTTTTTTCCCTTTGATGAGCTGATCTGTAACGGAAAGCCCTTTTGCGTAAGCGCCGGTTCCGGATCCTCGTGCATTGCAGTATATGCACCCTTTGGTTGAAATCGTGCCGTCTCTGTTCGGGCATGAAAGCCCGGCATCTATGCTTATTTTCTGGACCCTGCACCCGAATATACTTCTAAGATAGGTGTTTAGATCATTATATCTTTTATTCATGATAAACATTCCGGTAACAGTCCAGCCACTAAGGCACAAAGGCACAAAGAAGGGATATGAATTTTAAGAGAATTATATTATAATCTTGGTGTCTTGGTGTCTTTGTGGCAAAAATATTGCACATCCCACCGCTTGACCTGAGTGTAAAGCAGTTGTATACATATTTACAAGGACGTTATCAAGCTTTTAGGGATTGAGGAATTACAATCAATAGAATACCTTCAATTCCTAAATTCCTCAATCCCTAAATTCCTAAATTAATATACAATATGGTTTTTTATCAGAAAAAATACGATATTATTGTTGTAGGTGCAGGTCATGCCGGGTGTGAGGCTGCGCTTGCATCAGCCAGAATGGGGTGCAGCGTTCTTTTTATGGCAATAGATCTTGACAAGGTGGCTGCAATGCCTTGCAGCCCGTCCATAGGCGGAATGGCAAAGGGTCAGCTTGTAAAGGAGATAGACGCTCTGGGCGGCGAGATGGCAAGGATTACAGACAAAACAGCCATACAGTACAGAACTCTGAATACAAAAAAAGGGCCTGCAGTTCATTCATCAAGGACACAGAACGACAAGATCCGCTATCATATGGCCATGAAGGCTGTTATAGAAAAGCAGCCTGGCCTTGACCTCAAACAGGCAATGGTTGAGAGGCTTGTTGTGGATGGCGGCAGGATTGCGGGTGTGGAAGATCAGACAGGATTCGGGTACCAGGCACAAGCTGTTGTTCTGGCTACAGGAACATTTTTAAGTGGTTTGATCCATATAGGGTTTAATTCAATCGAGGCCGGAAGAGCTGGTGAGTTTGCATCTTATAGCCTCCCTGAGCACCTGAAAGAACTGGGCTTTAAGCTCGGAAGGATGAAGACGGGCACACCTCCAAGGCTTAAAAGATCGAGCATTGATTTTTCAATGTTTACAAAGCAGGATACAGAGCAGGATCCAACGCCATTTTCATTTTTTACTAAAAAGATCACCATGCCTCAGGTCCCAAGCTATATTGGACATACCAATAAGAACAGCCACAGGATAGTACAAGAGAATCTTAAACGCAGTGCTTTGTATGGAGGGATCATAAAAGGAATTCCCGCCAGGTACTGTCCTTCATTTGAGGATAAGATAGTCAGGTTTCCTGATAGGGAGAGACATCAGGTAATCCTTGAACCGGAAGGTATTGATACTGAGGAAATCTATGCCAGCGGCCTTGGAAACAGCCTTCCGATAGAGATCCAGATAGAGTTTGTCAGGTCAGTTAAAGGACTGGAAGAGGCCGAGATCATGCGGCCTGCATATGCCATAGAATACGACTATGTCAATCCTTTACAGCTTAAACCCAGTCTTGAGTCAAAGCTGGTTTCAGGGCTTTTTATGGCCGGTCAGATCAACGGGACATCAGGTTATGAAGAGGCTGCCGGTCAGGGAATATGGGCGGGCATCAATGCTGCATGCAAGGTTCAGGGGAGACCGCCGTTTATTCTGGACAGGTCTCAGGCCTATATGGGCGTTATGATAGATGACCTTGTTACAAGGGGTACACGTGAACCGTACCGCTTGTTTACATCAAGAGCAGAATACAGGCTTATGCTGCGGGAAGATAATGCAGATCTAAGATTAATGGAAAGAGGGCATGAACTCGGTCTTATCGATAACAACACGTTAAAAGATGTGAAAGAGAGAAAAAAACAGATTGCAAAAGAGATAAAAAGAATAAAAGGGACTGTAATAAAGCCTTCAAAAGAGACAAATGATTATTTGCGAAATCGCGGCACAAGACCTGTAGACAACGGGATATATCTTGATCAGCTTCTGAAAAGAGCCGAGCTGGATTACCATACTGTGGAAGCATTGGCCAAAAGCCATGAAAATATCGGCAAAAGGGTCGCCGGGCAGGTGGAGATAGAGATCAAATATGAAGGCTATATTAAGAGACAGTTGATGGAGATTGAAAAGTTCAAGAATTTGGAAAGGATAAAGATGCCGGAAGGTTTTGATTTTACCAGGGTGCACGGTCTTTCAAACGAACTAAGAGAAAAGCTTTCAAGGATTCAGCCAACTTCTCTTGGTCAGACATCCCGCATTGATGGAATCACACCTGCGGCTATTTCTATGCTCATGATTGCTATCAAAGCTTTTGAGAAAAAAGGTTAAAGCTCAAAGCTCAAAGCTCAAAGCTCAAAGCTCAAAGTTGAAAGCTCAAAGCTCAAAGCTCAAAGCTCAAAGCATATAGAAGGATTGGTTGCAGCGTCGATATCCTTGACACTCAAAGAGTTTCAACTTATCTTAAGTTAATGATTTTTAGTAACAGTTCAGCCACTAAGACACCAAGACACCAAGATTATAATATAATTCTCTTAAAATTCATAATTTAGGAATTTAGGGATCCGCTTCGCTTAATTGCGAATTTAGGAATTTAGGAATTTAGGGATCGAAGGTATTCTACTGATTTTAATTCCTCAATTCCTCAATTCCTCAATCATATCCCTTCTTTGTGCCTTAGTGGCTGAACTGTTACGATTTTTATTTTTTCTGAGTCCCTTAAATCCTAACATATAGTGCGATAAGGAAAATTGCAGGATGTCAGAGACGGATTATTATAAAATACTCGGTGTAAACAAAGAAGCTTCCGATAAAAAGATCAAAAGCGCTTATCGTAAGCTTGCGATGAAGTATCATCCCGATCATGCCAAAGGAGATAAAAACGCCGAAGAAAAATTTAAAAAAATAAGCGAAGCTTATGCTGTTTTGAGTGATAAGGAAAAACGTAAACAGTATGACACATTCGGTTCGAGCGGATTCCGGCAGCGCTATTCACAGGAAGATATCTTTAAAGGGTTTGATTTTTCCAGTCTTTTCAAAGAGTTCGGATTTGGTGGGGCAGACTTCTTTGCCGGCAGAGGCGGCGCGCGTTTTTCGTTTGGCGATGAGACTATATTTGGCGCTCGTCCAGGACAACAGCGGGCCCAGTTAAAAGGATCTGATCTTATATATGAACTTCCGTTAACATTACGAGACCTTGCAACAGGGACCAGCAAGATTATATCCTTTCAACATGGTGGGCGTTATGAAAAGATAACAGTAAAAATTCCAAAGGGAATGATTTCAGGAAAGAGACTTCGCCTTGCAGGAAAGGGCGAACCGAGTCCATATGGAGGCCCTTCTGGGGATCTTTACATCAAAGCCAAAGTACTTAGTGATCCGGTTTATAGTGCTAAAGGATATGACCTTTATATAAACCGGGAGGTAAAGTTGACCGAGGCCATTCTTGGGACAAAGATATCTGTTCCGACTATTGACGGCAGGAAATTAAGCTTAAAAATACCTTCCGGAACAAAGCACAAAACCAAAATGCGCCTTTCCGGTCATGGACTTCCTCATGCAAAGGATAAAAGAAAAGGCGATCTTTATGTAGTTGTCTATGTCAATATGCCCAGTGTGCTTACAGAGGAACAAAAAAAATTGATTAAAAAGTTAGCAGAAAACGGCCTGTAACAGGGCAAATTTATTGACAAGACAGCCTATTCAATATATTATAGTAATTTATGGAGAGATGGAGTGCTGGGCGAAAAGTGCCTAAAGTATATTAAAGTGCCTAAAGTTAAGGTATTCTGCCTATTTTAAAACCCGCCCTAGCACTATCCACCACGCTGGCTGGTAGATAGTGCCAGCTCTGGGCCAGGCTTTCAAGTGAGCTAACTTGTCTGGTAAAAGTTAAAAAAGGCGCGCTAACTTGTCAGCTTAAACCACTGCCAGCCACATTATCAGGGGGTGCATTTGACTATGCCTGAGCTTATTCCTATTCTTAAAAAAGATGATATCGATAAAATAGTAGCCGGCGTTGCACGCAGGATTTCATCTGATTATCAAGGTCGCGAGCTCGTTCTTATCGGGGTCTTAAAAGGTGCATTTATCTTTTTAGCTGATCTTGCCCGGAATCTTACTATTCCGGTTAAGATTGACTTTGTGGGTACCTCCAGCTACGGTTCCGGCACTTCCTCGTCAGGGAACATCTATTTGACCAAAAAGATAGAGATTGATGTAAAAGATAAAGATGTACTGATTGTAGAAGACCTGGTCGATACAGGCCTGACTTTAACCTATCTTCTTGATTACATAAAGTCTTTTGGACCAAAGACCGTCAAGATATGTGCCTTGATAGACAAACGGGAACGTCGTAAGATAAAGATAAACATTGATTATGCATGCCATGTGGTTGAAAAAGGGTTCATTGTTGGTTATGGGATTGATTATGCGGAAGATTACAGGAACTTACCGGAAATTTTCCACTTAAAATTATA
>DAOVDN010000097.1 GCA_030669465.1 Desulfobacterales bacterium
GGTCAATATACCTGCGTTAATTCAAATTTACTTAAATGTGGAAAAATGCTGTTACGCTTTAACATTAATGTGTTGTTCTCTGATTTAAGAGTAACTTTATATTTAGCTGACCAAAGTCGATCTTTATTATCCCAACCTCCAGTGCTTTCTGCTAATGCGTTCGATGCGATTTTATTATCATTAACAAAGATCTCTACAGGCCTTGGAGTATACGCTGCATAGAATATACGCAGCACAAATTCTCCAGAGGAGGTAGCATCAAACCGATACTTCACCATATTGCTACGCTCGCCGTTTGGATCAGTTCTATTGTGTCCTTCCGGCAAGCCTGCATGAATTTCAATAATATAAATGTTATGCTCGGTTATTCATTAATAAAAAGGAGAATAACCGATGATTCAGAAAAATTTGTCACGCTCAAACCTTACTCTCAGCGAGGTTAAGGAACAGTTTAAATTATGGCGTAAAACACGAAAAAGCCCCAGGCCGATGCCCCGGGAATTGTGGGACGCGGCTGCAAAACTCTCGGAAACATATTCCATCAATCAGATATCAAAAGCGTTATGTCTAAATCATACCTCTTTAAAAGAACGTGTCTGTAAAATGAAAGCGAAAGAGACATCTATACAAGAGGTTCACCATCCATCTTTTGTGGAACTGAATTTTGAACAATCTCCTTTGGTATCGGAATGTATTGTAGAGATGGAAGACAGTTTCGGTGCAAAAATGAGAATGTGCTTTAAAGGGAAAACGGATTTTGACCTCCTTGAACTTGGAAAAGCATTCTGGAGGAAAGGGGCATGATTCAAATCACACCTCATATGCGGATACTATTGGCTGTGGAACCTGTAGATTTTCGAAAAGGAATCGACGGATTAGCAAGGTTGTGCCGGGTGGTGCTGAAATCAGACCCGTTTTCCGGCTATGTATTTATATTCAGAAACCGTTGTAAAACATCTATCAAAATTCTAATGTATGATGGCCAGGGATACTGGATATGTCAGAAAAGGCTGTCAAAAGGACGTTTCCAATGGTGGCCGGATAAAAGCGGTGAAAGTTTAAAAGCACTGGATTCCCATGAACTGCAAATGCTGATATGGAACGGCAATCCGTCCGCTACGGGAGTAGCTCCCATGTGGAGAAGGATTGCGGCATAAAAAATATTTTACAGTCGATATTTTTTGCGTGCGTTCTAAGTAAACATGTGCTACATCTCTGCACATGCATACTGAAATTACATACCGTGGGAAAACGGCAACAGCGGAAGATATCGAATTTATCAACGAACTGATAGCAAACAATCCGAATGACAGCCGCTGGGCGTTATCCATAAAGCTTTGCAAAGAATGGAACTGGGTTCAGCTCAATGGTGCCGTACGGGATATGGTGTGCCGTGGTTTTATGCTTAAGCTCCACAGGGCGGGCTGTATCACACTGCCTCCCAAAAGACGTACGCCGAACAATCCTTTTGTAAATCGCAAAAAGCCTGTAGAGGTAGAAATTGATCAAACTCCAATAAACGTGAGTTTGTCCGGGATAAAACCACTTGAGATAAGACAGGTTCACAACACTGAATCGGCAAAATTGTTCAACAGCCTGATAGAATATCACCATTACCTGGGCTATTGCCATCCGGTTGGAGAACAGTTGAAATATATTGTTTTTGCCGAAAAAAGACCGATTGCCTGCTTTGCATGGTCTTCCGCCCCTCGCCATATCGGCTGTCGGGACAGGTTTATCGGCTGGACAAAAGATGTTCGAGAAAAGCATCTGCATTATATGGCCTACAACAGTAGATTTCTTATTCTGTCCTGGGTACGGATTCCGTATCTGGCGTCTCATTTGCTTGGACGGATAACCCGAACTCTTTCAAGCGACTGGGAGAAAAAATATAATCATCCAATATTCTTTCTTGAAACATTTGTAGATACCGAGCGTTTTGCCGGAACCTGCTATAAAGCCGCCAACTGGCAGTATCTCGGCAATACAACAGGCAGGGGCAAGAATGATAAAACCCACAAACAGACCCGATCTATCAAGGCTGTATGGGGATATCCCTTGTCAAAGAACTTCCGGGAGCAGCTACTTTGTGGTGCTGTAAAATGAAAGCGCCCAAACAGATAAATCTTGATATCAAAGAAGTGGAAACGCTGTTAGAGCGAGTTAAAAACAACTCTCTTCAGGATGGTGATTATGAAATCATCAAATCAATGGTCTATACCGTTATCTATTTAAATCAGGCAGTGGATAATAAAACCACATCAATCAAGCGCTTGCTGAAAATGTTGTTTGGAGCTAAAACCGAGAAGTCAAAAAATAAACCGAACAAATCTGATGAAAATGATTCCGGGGATTCGCAAAAACCTTCAGATGACACAGAAGACAGCAGCGGGCACGATTCGGATAATAACCCTGAACCGGACAATGTTTCTGAAAATAAACCTGATAATACCTCAGCCGACAAATCGAAAAAAGCACCGGGCCATGGTCGCAACGGAGCAAGCGCTTATACCGGAGCGGATAAAGAATTTATACCTTTGTCGACATTAACGCACGGTGGCCCTTGCCCATTATTATGTAATGGAAAAGTTTACAAACAGCAAGAAAATGGCGTTTTTGTTCGAATTCATGGGAACGCGCCCCTGCAAGCCACTGTTTACGAACTTGAAAAATTTCGTTGCAATCTCTGCGGAGAAGTGTTCACAGCAGAAGTGCCAGATACGCCGGAGACCAAAAAATATGATGAATCATCAAAGGCAATGATAGCCATTTTAAAATATGGAAGCGGCATTCCTTTTTATCGTATGGAAAAACTTCAGGCCAGTCTGGGAATTCCTGTTTCGACATCTACACAATGGGACAAGGTTGAAGAAGCGGGTATCCCGGCTCGTCCCGTTTTTGAGGAGCTAAAACGGCAGGCTGCCCAGGGAGACCTTATCCACAACGATGATACAACAATGAAAATTCTGGAACTGCTCAAAGAAAATGAAACTAAAGGTAAAAATGAGCGAACCGGGATATTTACTACAGGAATCCTTTCCATAACAGGTGATCGGAAGATAGTTATTTTCCTTACCGGGCGTAACCATGCCGGGGAAAACCTGGCTGCAATACTCGAAAACAGGGATGTAGAAAAAGATCCACCCATACAGATGTGTGATGCTTCATCAACTAATACTCCGGATGATTTCCAAACCATTTTATGCAATTGCCTGACACATGGTCGCAGAAAGTTTGTAGACGCGGAATGGAATTTTCCAGTTGAATGCCAATATGTAATCAATATCTTGGGAAAGGTGTATAAACACGATAAAGATACTAAAGAACAAAACATGTCATTGGAACAACGATTGAAATATCATCAAGAAAAAAGCGATCCGTTGATGGAAGAACTTAAAGCCTGGCTTACCGAGCAGCTTGAGCAAAACTTAGTCGAGCCAAATTCCGGTTTGGGTCAGGCTGTTTCATACATGCTTAATCACTGGCCGAAACTTACTCGTTTTCTCAGTGTCCCAGGCGCTCCACTTGATAATAATGTGTGTGAACAGGCACTGAAACGGGCTATTCTTCATCGAAAGAACAGTCTGTTTTACAAAAACATGCATGGTGCATATATTGGAGACATGTTCATGAGCCTTATTCATACATGTAATATAATGAGCATTAATCCCTTTAATTACCTGATCGCGATTCAGAAATATTCATCAGAAGTGTTTCGTAACCCATCCCGATGGATGCCATGGAACTTTGTGGAAACCACTTCCTTGCTAAAAACTTAATTCTCAATATTATATGGCGCGGGGCGCTCTATAGGGAGTATTCTCGCCTGTCATTGTCGATATGGAATACATAAACCTGTTTAACCGAATATGCAGTATGCAGTTTAGGCTGCTGATAGATTCAAGCCACAGGTCTTTTGCTGCTGGTTCAGCAAAATTTATACATCTACCACATTTATATTAATGGTACATGTATTCTCAGTATCACGCCATTCCCAACATATCTTAGCCTATACTGACGGTACTTTGCAAAAACAGCCCTGTTTAGTGCGACTTTTTAAAAAAATATGTAGTATGGCAACCTTTAAATCTGTCACATCCTATCATACCATAATTTACATAGTGCATCTATTGCTCTAAGGGTGACGAATTTCCAGATTGTTGTAGTAGTTTATGAGTTTCTATAACTAATTGCCGCTAATATACATCACGATTTTTTTATATTCAAGCAGGCTTGCCGGAAGGACACCGAGTATATTTCCGTTCAAGAGGAAAAAGAATTGTTTCTGAAAACAAAAAGATTAGCAAGAGAACTGAATATAAAACTACATTTGCCTCCGAAGCCTTCCATTCCTTGCAAAGCCGTTAAACACAGTGTCTTTGTGACATGCAAGAAAAAGGTTATACCTTGCCCTTATCTTTCCGAGGTCTATGTGGGAGACCTGCACAATGAAGAAATAGTGCAGGCCATACATTCAAACAGATATATTAATTTCATTAAAAACATGGATAAACATCCTATGTGTACAAGATGTCCCTTGGGTTCTGCAAACGGCCGGTTTTATTCCTCATGAAAGCGTTCCTTCAAAGCTGTGGCAAAGATAGACCGGTGGCTTGGCGTGTGTCTAAAGTCTCATCCAGACTTTCTGCCTGGGTTTGGCTTACAGCTTGTCTCCTGTTTATAATGAGCAGGGGCATAAATTCTGTCAGTGCCGAGGAACAAAAAGTAGCAAGCGATCCAGGTAAAATTGTTATCTCTGATCAAGATATCAAAAAGATGAATGTTCATTCAGTGGTGGAACTTCTAAATCAGATACCGGGGGTAAGCGCCACTGAAACGTCGGTCAATTTTCGTGGCGCTTCAACGAGTGAAATTCTGGTTTTGCTTGACGGTAGAACAATCAATGATCTGACAAGCTCGTGGCGTGCAGTCAACTGGAACCAAATATCTCTTGGTTCTATTGAGAAAATAGAAATTTTTAAAGGCACAGGTTCTGTTCTTTATGGAGACAATTCCAGCGGTGGGGTTATCAGTATTACCACCAGGAAAATTGCCAAGGGATCTCATGGGAATATTGAGGTCTCTTATGGCAGATTTGATTCTCAGGAATATGATTTGAATTATCAGCAAGAGATAAGAAATCTTGGATTGGGTCTATCAGCAGGTTGGGAAAAGACAGACGGCTTTAGGGTCAATAGCGATAAGGAGCACAAGAGGTTGAGCACAAAGCTTTCCTATGGGTTTGATCAAAGAAAGAACGCAATATTTTCTTTCGATTATTCTCAACTTGAAAAGGGCTCCCCCGGAAAAACTTATTTTCCGACTCCACAGGCTACGGCAGATGAGGAGAACTGGGGGGCTACGTTTCTTTATCCGCTGGGCCGATTGAAGACAGGAACACATTACAGTGATTTTAAGAAGGAATACAAGAACCCTGATGCCGGTTTTTTAAATATCATGGAGAGCTGGGCAGTGGATGAAGAGATTTCATCGACAATCTCAGCAGGTAGACTGGGCGAGTTTAATATCAGAACGGCGCTTG